>CBKYSX010000188.1:0-7268 GCA_966690745.1 uncultured Ardenticatenales bacterium | reverse complement strand
GATGAACACCTTTGTGTGTTCGGGCAGGGGCTGGTCGAGGGCAAGAAAACAACCGCACGCACTTAGATTGAGAAGTGTTGCAACGCACTCCTCCGGAATCCCTCTGTCCATATACCGAATGAGGGCACGAAAATCACAGTCAATCCGCGGATGCTGACGTCTTTCTGGAAGAATAGTATAGAAGGGCATCACCGTTCGTTTATTAAGTAGTGAGGTCGGCTGGCTTTCGTGGATAAGGAACTATATCATGGTCGCAGGGGAGGTGAAACGGACAGAAGGATCGGAAAAATTGCTACTAAGTGCCGTCTTACAAGCCCTATCAGGCTTGTTCTGCTACTCTGATACTGCCTGGTCGGCACGGTATAACCCACCTTGCTTTTTACACCCGATCTCTATCGAGGTGTGAGTAAGGCGTAGCCGTTGCGGGGCGGTGTTGGAACCATGCTTACACTTGAACAGGTTAGCATATCTTGTTCCAGTGTCCGTGATGTGGAGTCGGAGTGTATGTCACCCCCCATTCATGTTCTATTAATTGATGATCACCATCTCATGCGTAACGGATTGCGCCAGATAATCGAAAGCAGAGCGCGGTTCCGCGTGGCTGGCGAGGTTGGCGTGGGAGAGGCGGCTCTGAATATCATCGGGCAACTGAAGCCCGAACTAGTTCTACTCGACGGGGATGATGAGGGTGCTCTGGGGCTTCTCTCTGGGCTTAGGACGAGATCGGAGCACTCTCGTATACTCGTACTGTTGAACCGGGAAGATCTGGATGCCTATCAACAAGTCATCCAGAGTGGTGCCCATGGGATACTTCTCAAGAGCGTTTCCCCGGAAGAAATGCTCATCGCCTTTGATAAGGTCTACGCCGGTGAACAGTGGTTTAGCCGTGTTATGCTTTCCAAAGTGCTGTGGTCTTTGCTACAGCCGACACAAGCCCCTACCCGGGAGGAACAAGGGATCGCACGCCTGACGGAGCGCGAACGAGAACTTATCACGTTGGTAGGAGAGGGATTGAAGAATCACGAAATCGCCGAGCGTCTCTCGCTAAGCCACTCGACGGTTCGTCATCATCTAACATCTATTTATTCTAAACTCGACGTTGAGGACCGTTTGGAACTCCTGATATTTGCCTACCGTCATGGCTTGGCGGAGCAACCCTAGGAGGAGCCGACCCCCCGGCGCATCCCCCATATTTTAATATCAAGCGGCTTGAGCCGCGACGTGTGCCCGCTTTTGGAAGTCACGCACTGTGTCAGCCAAGCCCGCTTCGAGTGAAATACGGGGTACCCACCCAAGCTCATCACAGGCGCGTTTTGCGTCCAGGTAGACCTTGAAGACTTCGCCCTGTTTAGCTGGACCGTGACGTGCGGGCGCGTTATATCCGGTCAACCGCGCCAGCAATGTGAAGATTTGGTTGATGGAAGTGCCTACTCCACTGCCGATGTTGTAGATGTTGCCGCCGCCCCGCGTGAGTGCGCACACGTTAGCCTGGGCGACATCCGGAACGTACACGAAATCCCGCTCCTGGTCGCCGCTCCCATTGATAACCGGCTCTCCGCCCTCCAGCATCTGTCCGGTGAAGATGGCAATGACACCCGCCTCGCCGTAGGGGTCCTGACGAGGCCCATATACATTAGGATAGCGCAACACCGTGTAGTCTAGCCCGTAGTTGGCGCGGTATAGGTATAGATAGTGCTCAACATGGTGTTTGCTCGCCCCGTAGGGATCGAGCGGATTTACAGGATGTTCTTCCGGTACAGGAAGGATCTGCGCTTCGCCGTAGGTTGCCCCGCCCGTAGAGGCGTAGATCACTTTCTGGACACCATGTCGGCGACAGCACTCTAGTAAGTTAAGAGAACCCAGCACATTGACATCAGCGTAAAGCAAGGGTTTCTCCATCGCTTCGCGCACATTTGCGCGTGCCGCCTGATGGCTTACGATCTGTGGTTTCTCCTCTGCAAATACACGCTCCAATTCAGCATCACGGATATCTACTTGATAAAAGCGGCTGTCGGGACGAACCCGATCCAGCCGTCCGGTAGAGAGATCGTCAACAACAATCACTTCATGTCCCTCTGCCAGATAAGCATCCACGACATGTGACCCGATGAAACCGGTGCCCCCGGTGACAAGAATTTTCATCTCTGATTCTGCTCCTTTATTTTACCGTTATGAAGTGCAAGCATTGCTGACGAATGGAAGGGAATGACAAGACCCACTACAGTTCCTCCGCTCGGTGCGGAAGGTTGCCATTCTGAGAACCTTCGGCTCCCGACTCTAACTCTTGGTCTCCGTGGGGAACCGCTTTTTGCGGGATGGGTCGGAGTACGTGCTGTTTTGCTGTACCATTCAGGGAGGGAGGGTGCCCTTTCTTCTTCGTGCGCTCATAGTAGTAGCGGTCTGTCTTGGGAGGCGCGCTTACATCGTTCAACACAACACCCAATACTGTCAGCTCCAATTGTTGCACCAATGCTTTGAGCTCTCGGGCGGCACTCATCGGGGTGCGCCTCTCGCGTACCACCAATAAAACATTGCTACAGAGCACCGCCAGGAGAGCACTATCGGGTACGGGTAGGGCGGCGGGACCATCAACGATAACGATGTCCGCCCTCTCCTTCATCTGGTTAAGCCGCATCGTCATCACAGGGAGACCGAGTAGCTCTGTAGGGTTGGAGGGTAGCGGACCGCTGGGTAGGAGGCTTAACCCTTTAATCGAGGTTGGTTGGATGACCGATCCGAGATCCACAGTTCGATCTATCAAAAGATGGGTCAGCCCAAGATCGTTGGGAATCTCAAAGTAATGATGGAGCACCGGACGGTGGAGGTCGGCATCTACCAGCAACACCTCAATCCCCGTGAGAGCGAGTGCCGCCGCCAGATTACTTGCAATCGTACTCTTTCCCTCACCGCCAAACGCGCTCGCGATGAGCATCGCATTGCCCCCCTTCAGCGGTGCCAGAAGTTGTAGATTTGTGCGTAGTCGGCGGTAATCCTCCGTCTTGATATCCTGGGGCTTATTGACCACGACAAGATGATCCGCCGGCCGCCGGATAGGCTTGTTGCGACGGACGATACCGAGCAGGGGAAGCCCCAGAACCCGCTGTACATCCCCGCGACTGCGTATCGTATTGTCCAGGTATTCCAGAAGGAAGGCACCGCCGACAGCCAGAATAAACCCGATGCTTGTCGCCAACAGAATGTTACGATTAAGGTCTGGTCCCGTGGGTCGGGAGGGAAGACCTGCCGGCTCCACCACGCTTAGCGTGTTGGTACGACTTCCTTCGTAAAAGGTAAGCAACTCCGAATAGTTACTCTGCAAAAGGAGGAGCTTCTGGTTCTGGGCTTCAATTTCCGTTTCGAGATTCTGGATGGCAACGGCACTGATTTCATTGGCAAGCTGGCTCTGCAATCCTTCAATGTGTGCCTGCCCCGCCTCGATTTGTATCTGCAATTCGTCCAGTTGTGCTTTGACAAATTGACGACGTTCTTCCTGTTCTGCCTCAGAACTTGTCGGACTCTGGAGAATCAGCTGTCGGGCGATCTCATCCGCTATAATCTGGGCGCGTTGCGGATGGGTGTCCACCACCGTGATTTGTAGCAGTTGCGTCCCTGGCACAACATTTGCATATACCACGTTACGTAACGATGTCCAACTGCTGTTGATTCCGAGCGCATCAATGGTTCCCTGTAAGATTGGTTGACGGCGTACCAATTCGACATAGGAACTGGCGAGTTGCTGGCTGATCTGGAGTTCCTGTGTTGTCGGGTCCAGGCTCTGGATAAACCGACCGACCATCAAGGTTGTGGTCGTCGAATAGGTAGGCGGCACACGCGAAGTCGCCCAATAGCTACTGATGCCTGCCAGTAGCATGGCTACAACCACAAGCCACTTCCATCTCCAGACAACCAGAAAATACTCCTTTACGTCCACACTTACTCCTTCGGTATCCCTTCTCCGACCGATTTAGTAGGCTCCGCGACCTGCAATCACTGCGGGCAGGGTCTGAATAAAAAGGATTTGAAGGTCCTGCCAGATACTGTAATGGCGGATATAGTGGGTATCCAGTCGAACCCGTTCGTCGTATGAAATATCGGAGCGACCGGAAACCTGCCAAAGCCCCGTAATTCCCGGCTTTACCGTTAACAGATTCATGCGGAGCTTCCCATACTGATCTGCCTCTGCCGGGGAGATCATTCGCGGTCCAACAAGGCTCATTTGCCCGAACAGAACATTCAATAATTGCGGAAACTCATCCAGACTGTACTTGCGGAGCCAGTTGCCAACTCGCGTCACACGGGGGTCACACTTCAATTTGTGGGTGGTGCGTAGCTCTTCTAAAAGCTCGGGATGTTGTGTAAGAATTTGATCCCCGTTGAGGTACATCGTGCGGAACTTAAAGGCATCGAACTGCCGTCCGCCAACTCCCAACACCCGGCGGCGGTACAGGATGGGACCCGGTGAGTCCAGCCGGATCAGAAGCGCGATAAGCAGAAGCAGGGGCGACAGGAGAAGTAGCCCCACAAGCGTCAGGCTATAGTCAAGCAGGCTTTTCAGTGTGGCTTCGAGCGGATCCAGCCTGAGCTTGTTGAAACTCATGAGCGGCACGTCCCCGGCACTGCGAACCCGTACCCCCGTTGCCAGAACTTCGAATAGACCCGACGACATCCGCAATTCTACCTGTTGCAATGGGCTGACTCGCTCAAAGAGTTCCAGCAGTTCGCTCCGACTGAGGGAAGAGGAAGCAACGATCAGTTCCTCAATCCCATGACGAGAAACAATCGCTTCGATCTCACTGATCGAACCCAGGTTTGGTAGAGGAGATGACTCGGTAGAAGCCTGTGAGCTGTCTACAAATCCCACTACATGCAGACCGGAGGTGCGCCACGCACGTAGCTGTCGGGCGAGTTGCAGTGCCTCATCGTTCGCGCCCACAATCGCCGCAGGTGAAACAAAGTAACCACGCTCCCGGAGATGGTAAATGGTTCGCCGTACCACGAAGCGCGCACTGCATACCAGTAGAATGGAAAGAAGCCACGCCGCAATGAGCCAGCCGCGGGCTACAACGAAGGTCGGGAGAATAAAGGTAAAAACCACCACGACCATCATACCTACCGCCAGTGCGTTGAATACGCGGGCGTACTCGGTCGTCCCCCCAAGTAGATTTTCAAGATGGTACAAGCCGAACACGGCGAAGAGAAGGATCCAGAGAGGCAACAGAAAGAGTAGTAGTTGTTGGTAGAAAAGGGGAGAGGGTTGCACTTCAGGCGCGAGCGTGAAATCAAGGTCGAAACGCAACCAGTATGCCAGCATGAAAGCCAATGCCAGCATGAACCCATCACTAAGGAGCAGAATCACCCGCATTACCCGCTGTTGGGCGGGTTTTGAAAAGGCGAGTTGAAGTCGTGCACCGGGTAAAACACCAGCCGGGGGATAGATATCGTCCAAAAGGGGGCTCATGGTTCGATTTCTGAAACCTGTTACGATCCGGGTAAGCGTAACTGCTTGCGACCCCGAAACTCCGTAATCGGAACGCGGCAACGCCTCATCATCCTGAAGTGTGACGACTTATCCTACAAGAGCGCACGGGGCGGTACATCGGAGTGCCTACCATGGTTCTTGGAACAGATGCCTCTATCCCTCCACCCGGAACATAAGAGGTTTCGTCCATCAAATCGGCACAAAGGTGCTATTGAGTTTTAGACAGTTTAGATGATACGGGTAGGTAAAAAGAGAGGTGTTAGAGTGGACCGCGGTATCGGGGCGTAAAGGTGGTTGGCACACCAGGCGTTAAGGGGTTGTGCCTATAGGTACAGTACGCACGTAGATGTTATCATCGTTCAGGTTTAGCTGATACATGAACCAGACACCACTTTGTTGGTCGAACAAGAAGGTCGTGTTTCCCCAATGGTCTCCAAAATCGTAAATGACGACCGGTTCGCTGAGATGAGCTGGCAGATCGGTATGAATCAACCGTCCTTCGATACATCGGTGCTCGAAATCACGGACAAGGAAAAGAGCAATCTCACTATCGTTAAGCTGTACTGCGTCGCCACCTCCCATAATATCGCTACCGGCTGTCAGCACCGCCTGCGTATCGGACAAGAGGTGAGGTGTTGTGCCCGATGCCATGCCAAGGTCCCAATAGGCATTATGCCCCTTGGCGATGTAGTAGACGTGCCAGCTGTTGTTGGCATGGAAGGTGCCCACGGGGAAGAGTTCGTCGCCATAGCCCCACACGTTACTGTCTGTGTGCGAAAGCACATCGCCTACCTCTGTAAACCGCAAGCCATCGCTTGAGATGGCGAGGCGTACATCGCCATCTACCCATTCCGAGTCGGCGTTACCGGCATCCATTGCGCCATAGTAAAGTACGATGTTGCCTGCCGGATCAAGCGACGCGCCCACCGAGAAGATGCCTTCTTCCTCGTTACTGTGCGGCAAGTGGGTCAGAATCGGGTTGCCCGCGTACCTGGTAAATTGAATGCCATCTGTACTCGTTGCCACCCCCAGCGCACGATGACGTGCGTCACCATCGGTGGAGCGATAGCCATCGGCTCCGATGTAGTAGAGAAAGTACGTACCATCTTTTTTCACCACTGCCGCCGGGCTGATTGCGCCCCATAGCACCACATCCCACGAACCGATTGGGCCCGGCTCTATCACTATCTGTGGTGCGCCCCATTCGTTTTGCACGGGTATACGTTGACTATTGGGAAGGGGCGATGTGAGGTTCGTTTGCGGATCTGATTCTAATTTCCTTTGATGACATTGGGTTGGCAGGAAGCTTTCAGCCAGATTGATAACGGCGGCTAAGCGTACATTGCGAAAGAACGCTAAACCGGCGAGGATGACAAAGAGCAACACACCTGCCATGAGCGACCATGCCAGCGTTTCTTTTCTCACCCGCCTCGCAACGCCTTTTGCCCTCATGGTTCTGGCACCTGACCGAGCCAGCCGAGGATGCGTTGGTACAACTTGCGCGAACGCCGACGCAGGGTTGCGCTCAGACGTTCCCAGCGGAACGCAGTGGGATCGTCGAGGAGCACTTGTTCCCTGCGTAACGCGGTCCATATGGCTTCGTCTGTGATGTGCTGTTCGCCAAGATACTGCTCCAGCCAGTTCAAGTAGTGCCGTCGGTACTCCGCGTGTCGGCTGGCATAGGTAACGGTGGACGAGGCGGGATGCTGGCGGTACCAATCCCAACAGCGGTCAGAAACGTAAACCGGGTACGCCAGACAAATCTTGTTGAAGAGCACCTGATCCTCGT
>CBKYSX010000187.1:0-7276 GCA_966690745.1 uncultured Ardenticatenales bacterium | reverse complement strand
GGGGCAACTTTAACGAGTTAAGGGAACATCCCACTACCCGTTATAAAAATTCACAGAGAATTTGCAGTTTCTTCTGCAAGGGTTGGAATGAAAGTGGGGTCTACTACGCCTTCCAATTGCCAACCACCTTTTACCGTGGCAGGAACAATGCGTCCTGTTCCGTTATAGGTTACAGGTGGTTGGTGCATCATACGGGCAAAGGCGGCATGACGGGCATCTTCGGCAAGATTGATGACAATGCGGCTGTCGTAGCGGGCATCTTCGGCAATCGCACCCAAGACAGCATTTTCTATAACGCTGATGCCACGCACCCGTGTCCCTACAACACAATAACATTTTTCAAAGTGCGAGATTTGCTCCTCTATCGTTTGGAAATCCGCCTCATTGCTCCCCGCTCCTGAATCCCACCCCGGTGCTTCCACTAACAATGCCACCTTTTTCCCCCGTTCCGCCAATAACAGCGAAAGGGTCGCGGCTAGTAAACCGCGACCCAGCACCACAACATCTACCTTACGGGGACGATCTGTTTGTTGCATATTGCTCAGTGCATATTGCATGGGTCGTTGCAGAATCGTTGCCGTTTATGCACAAGGAAGTAGTTGCCCTTATAGGCTCACAACGCTTTCCCGCGCTTTGATACGCCGTCCACTTTTTTCTAATTCGTTGCCCCATTTGTCAAAATGTTGGTTGGCGATACAAGTACACCCCTTTACATCAGGGCGGGGACAATGAACCACAATTGCCGCCGCCACATTGGCTTCAATGGGCGGCACCACGTAAAGACGTTCGGCATCGTAAGATTTACTGCCGACATACGCCTCAAACCAATCATCCAGAAAGTTTCCGGCGCAATGGGGACATTTCCAAACACTTAGTACCCGTTCCTCGCCCCGCTTATCGGCGTTGGCAATAGAGGCGCGGTTGGTCATACGTGTCCCACAGACAGGACAAGGTTGCCCACCGGGGCGTTCCACCACCCCTGCCCGCACCATTTCCGGCTCTTCTTTGTTTAAACCAAGCAAGTTCCGAATTGAGCCAAACAAGCCCTTCTTCTCCTCTTTTGGCAAAGAGGGCAAAGCACGGGTATTGTTCGGGTCCCGGGCAGTTGATGGAGCCTCGTCAGGGTCAATCAGAGGTTGTGCTTCCGTCGTGGATTGGTATTGGTGGCAATCAGGCGCAAGCAGGGCAACTGTGCCAAGCGGGGCTTCGTGGTTGTCATTGCGATAGGCACAATACCCTAACCAGCCTTCACCATGCTCGGCGGGACTACGACGGAAAAACACACACGTACCACATACCCGCATCTGAACGGCTTGCGCTTCCAGGTGGTCACGGGTACGCTGAAATAGGCGAAGCGGGGTCATTTCGGCACCCATTTCATGGGCGGCAGTGGTGCGGGGTTCACCCTCGGTTACTTCCACTTGCCATTCATCCCCTTCGGGCAACCACATTCTGCCCTGCCCCACTTCACTCCCCTTAGCAAGACGGATATGGTACTCCTCAACAGCACTGTAATCTAACGGCATACAATCTCCCTACATCTCTAAGTATTGCATAGTGCATATTGCATAAACGGCAACGACCAACAAAAAAACGCCTTTATGCACAATGAACTATGCAATTTTATTCGGTGGGTTTGGGTGCAAAATAGCGTCGGCTTTCCAGCAAAACGGGCACACCCCGCAATATAGTGGTCGCAACCGTTGCATACACCAAAAATGCCACTGCTATCGTAAGGGCGGGAAGCCATGATGCTTCAGGATACCATTGTTGAAGTGCCATGTAGAGGGCAAGGGCGGCAAAAACGACGGCTTTAATTGCACCGTAGAATGCCCGCATAAAACGACCACTGACCAACCAGCGTGCCCACCCTGTTTTCATCATTTCAAAAGCTGTATCCCCTTTGGCAAGGGCATAACCGCGCACTGCATCCGTCAAAATACCGCGCGATACGACCACCAACGCTACCCACACCGGAACCACATTCAGATGGGCAAAAACAATCCAATAAACGTTTTCAACCACCCGGTCAATCGCTATATCTATGACTGCGCCCAATTCGCTGGTTTCATTCCGCGCCCGCGCCACCATACCATCAATCCCATCCATCGCAATCAGGATAATGGTAAGAAAAAAAGCGATAAATTTGGGCATGGGGTCCGGCGAATAGAGGAGCCAGACTGCAACCGCCAACACAAAGAGGCGGCTAATCGTGATGGCGTTGGCTAAGGTCATAGGATTGCATGTTGCATGTTGCCTATTCCATAAACGCCATCAGACGTTATACGTAATACGCATCATGGAACTCGTTATTCGATAAACCGCCCTCGCTCAATGAGGAGTTCGTCATCAAGGGTTACAGTGGGCTGGAGAATTACCATATCCCAGTGCATCGTACTACGATTTGTCCCCCCGATGAAACTGCTATCTCCCAACGCAAGGTGAACCGTTCCCATGATTTTCTCGTCGGTCAACAAGAAGCCAGTGGGTTGGCGTACCGCAGAGTTTAAGCCAATCCCCATTTCGCCCAAACGGGCCCGTCCCTCATCGTGCTGACCCCAGACTTCCATGAAGTATTCAAACCCCTCGCGGGCGGTAATGGGTACGGCAACGCCATCTTCGAATTGAATTTCCAGCCCTAATATTCGCAACCCCTGATGGAAGATAATGTCGTAGACTGCCCTTCCGTTCGCACTATCCTCGAGTGGCGCAAAATAAACTTCGCCGCAGGGCAAGTTACCATACAGTTCTAAACGCCCATCATCAGGATGTGCCTTACGGTCGCCGCGCCGCAAATATAAATCGGTACCGAGGGGCGAGGTAATATGAATGACATCACTTTGATGCAGACGATCCATCAACATTTGGGCGCGACCATGCAATTCGTCGTAGTCCACGTCCATCGCTCGCCAGAACATTTCAAAGAAATTGGTCCAGGGTACGGAAAAAACCTCCGCCATCTGGCGGGTGGGATAGCCAATGCCCAACCATTTAGATTTGCCCTGGAAAAGGGTGTTGTTTAATTTACGGCGGCGTTGGTTAAATGCCGCCATTTTTTCAGAGGGCAAATCTTGAAAGCGGCGTGGGTCACTGCGATACATCCCTACGGTTAGGTTGTAATCGGTGTGTCCTGCCGCCGCAATATGGGGAGAATTGCCCTCCATTAATCCATCGGTGGGGGTTTCGGTAATTTCGTGGAAGTTGAGCGTATCCCCCTCCAACAATACCGTTGCCGCTCCACCGCGCCGGATGATTTCGGCAACAATCAATTCGGTAAAAGGAATCGTATCGGTACGTGCCGCTACCGTTACCTGTTCGCCGGGAGCGACCCGCATGGTTTGATGGACAATTTTATGGGCAATTCGTTCGTAATTGGGTTGGTACATGAGGGTAGTGCATAGTACATAGTGCATAATACATAAATGACAGCGATTTTGCCGCGCAAATCGGTGCTGCCGTTCTATGCGTATACATTATGCACTATATCAAGATGTTGGTTTACAAATCTACAAACTGTCCGTTCTGCAAAATGAGCCGTTCGTCGGCGATGAGGGTGGGGCGGGCGAGAATCATGTCCCAATGGAGGGTGCTGTGGTTGTTGCCCCCCATAATGGTGTTATCCCCCAGTGCGAGGTGGACAGAGCCAAACACTTTTTCGTCCAGTAAGGGATAGCCAAGCGGGGCACGGAGTTCTTCATTTAAACCGATGCCCAATTCGCCAACGCGGTTTTTGTCACCTGTGGCATTTTCCCAGTGGCGGAGGAAGAGCTCATAATTGGATGCCGCGCCAAGAGGTGTACCGATGCCATTCTCAAAAACAATATCAAGGTCGGCAATCCGTTGTCCGCTATGAGAGACAAAATCGAAGACTACGCGCCCCGTCACGCTTTCTTCGAGAGGCGCAAAGTAGACTTCTCCGGCAGGCAGACTTCCCACCGTGCGAATATAGCCATCATCACGTAGAATCGGACGGTTGCCCCGCCTTAGATAAAGATCAGTGCCGCGCGGCGTAGTCAGCCGAATTTCCCGCGCCTTTTCCAAAATCTCGGCGATGGCAGTGGCACGGCCCGCCAATGCGCCATAATCCACATCGGCGGCACGCCAGTAAATTTCGTTGAATCGCGCCCACGGCATCCGTATCGCTTCCGCCATATAGCGGGTAGGAAACTCGGTAGATAGCCATTTACGACCGGGTTGGACCAAAACAGAATTCAACGTGTTTTGGCGATGACGGAGCGCGTTTTCCCGTTCGGGGTCTGTATCGTAGAAGCGGGTCGGTTCGGCGGGGGCGCGGCCGATGGTAATGTAGTGGTGACAACTCTCAATAGCGGCAAGGCGGGCTTCGGTAGGGCGAGACAATTGTTCCGCTTCCGCTTCGGTGGCTTCGATATATTGAAGCTCATCACTGGTGAGAAATAAGGTACACGTACCGCCAACCCGGAATACTTCTATTGCCACCTGTTCGGCAAAAGGAACCGCATCGCTCCGTACTTCGACAATGACGTGTTCGCCCGGTTGCACCCGCAACACGTCCCGAATCATTTTGTAAGCAACCCGTTCAAGGTTTGGCTCGTACATAATGCAACCACACTCGCTCTTTGAGGTAGACGTTTCACGTTTTAGGGAAACCGGTGTCACGTCTGAGAGGGACAAAAGATAGTAAGATGTTGAGTAGTGCCATTCTACACCAATTAACAGGCTTGCCTAACTTGCCTAAAATCTTGGGGTAGTTTCTTCTATCATCATTTTGACCGTTTATAGGCTCAATTTACCCCTGAATATGTTTCGTCGGATTCGACCCTGGCTCACTCTGATTATCCTGCTGATGTTTATAGGATATATCGCCTATACCAATTTCATTCCCCGCCCCGACCTGCCCCACATTCCCACCCGCGGCATTATGATGTATGGGTATGGCATCCCGGTGAATTATCAGAGTTGTGGTTTTCATACCGGGCAAGATTGGTTTGCGCCCAATGGTACCCCTGTTTATGCCGTTGAAACCGGAACAGTGGTATGGGTGGGGCCAATGTGGTTATCAGGGGAGGGAGTGGGACGCGGCGACCATGCTATTATTCTTTATCATGCCGAGGGGGACTACTATACTACTTATGGACACAACGAACGGGCATTAGTACAAGAGGGGGAAAGCGTGACGCGGGGGCAACAAATCGCTGAGGTCGGGGATGAAGGCTATTCTCCTTCACCCCATCTCCATTTGGAAAAAATTGTAACCCCCTTTACCGGCGATTGGACCAATCCCTTTATTGGTTGTGAGAGCTATGTCAATCCGGGGGACGAGTGGAGTCCGTTTTAGGGTCTCTACATAGTCGGAAATTTACGCTTGAGATGAAAAATTTTTGGATACCTTCATTCCCAATTGAATCAATATTGGCTGAGCTCCAGAACATTACAACAGTAGTTCCCCAAGGGCTTGCACGTCTTCGGGTTTGGTTGGCGTTGCCAGCATTAGTGTAACAGGGCTGTCTTGCCAGACTTTGAGTTGTTCGCGGATACGGGATTTGGGTCCGACCAGTGCCACATCATTCACCAGACCATCAGGAATGGCAGCAATGGCTTCCGGTTTTTTCCCCGCCAGGTAGAGTGCCTGCACTTCTGCGGCGGCAGATTCATAGCCATAGCGCACCGCAAGGTCGTAATAGAAATTTTTGCCCTCCGCCCCCATTCCTCCTACATAGAGTGCAAGTTGAGGTTTCACCGCCGCCCGACATGCCTCTATATCCTCGCCCACACAAACTGCCACCTGTGCCGCTATTTCAAAATTGTCATACCATTTGCCTATACCGGATTTGGCAAAGCCTTTTTCCACGGGAGCGCGGAATACATTGTTATAGTGGCGCGGCGCGAAGAAGATGGGCAACCACCCGTCGGCGATTTCGGCGGCAAGTTCGACATTTTTGGGTCCGATGGCGGCAAGATAAATGGGCAAATCGGGGCGACCATGAATAATGCTTTTCAGGGGTTTCCCCAGACCTGTTGCATCATCTCCGGCATAGGGGATTTGATAATAATCCCCCTCATAGCTAAGGGGAGCCTCACGCTTGAAAATTTGGCGTAGAATAGAGACGTATTCGCGGGTTTTTGCAAGCGGTTTGCCATAGGATTGCCCGTGCCACCCCTCTACCACTTGCGGACCGGAAACCCCCACCCCCAACATAAATCGTCCGCCCGACAGTTGGTCAAGGGTCATCGCTGTCATGGCGGTGTTGGCGGGGGTACGGGCGGGCATTTGCATGATCGCTGTACCAAGTTTGAGATTTTTGGTTTGCGCCCCGATCCACGCCAGGGGTGTAATAGCATCGCTCCCGTATGCCTCGGCTGTCCAGACGGAATGGACACCGGCTTGATCCGCCATTTGGAAAAGGGGCATAGGCAGTTGTATCCGTGCGCCGGAATATCCGATAAAGATGCCGAGTTTCATAGAGCGTCCTTTGGTCATGGTCGGTACGTAGGTATGTCAATCGTAGCATGGTAGCAAAGAAGTCAAAAGAGAACGAAAGCGACGTTGGCTACGCCGGCTAGTAAGGAAGTACCCCTACGATGCTTCGCTTGCGTTGTTTTAATATTCCCCTTGAGCGGAATGGGTACAATAGGGACAAAGGAGAGTGTGAGGAATGAGCCAGGAATGGTGGAGGTATCTTAAAGGGCGACCCTTTTATTGGGTGTTAGATGGGAGCGACCCAGCCGCAAGTTACTATATGTTGCGTTATGTAGTGGAACGCCCCGATTCGGCACGGGCAGTACAGGCGGCGCGGCTGGCATTGCAAGAGTCGGCGACGGTAACGGCACTCAAAGCAAAATTGAAACCGGAAGGGCAGGCACGATGGACGGAAGATTATTCAGGTCCGTTATGGGCATTGCGTTTGCTGGCAGAATGGGGACACCCCGGCGACAATGAGACGATTGCAACCTGTCTGGATTGGGCATTAGAAACCAACCGCACAGACCCTCACCCCGATGCTCCGTTGCTTTTACTCCATGCCGCGCTTGCCTTTGGCTTCACAGAAGATGAGCGGGTAGCATTGTTAATAGAGCACACCCTTGCCGGAATAGAATCTAAAACCTATATCAAAGCGGAATCTATCACTTTGCTGGCAATGGCATTTGCCGCTTCTGCTGAAAATCTTTTGCTATCCTCTGCGCTTCACTTATTAGAATCCCTTCTTTCCGATTTAGCTCCCACAGGTCTACCTCATTTTGCCGATTATACATATCCCACGTTTGATCGCCCCGATGGAATCACGTTAGCAGAATC
>CBKYSX010000186.1:0-7280 GCA_966690745.1 uncultured Ardenticatenales bacterium | reverse complement strand
AAATTATGTTAAGTATTTCGGATACGGGGTTGGGGATTCCGCCGGACAAACAGGCAAACCTCTTTGAAGCCTTCTATCAGGTAGACGGCTCCGCGACGCGACGCGTGGGCGGAACCGGGTTGGGTCTTGCCATCACCAAATCCTTCATCGAAATGCATCAGGGGCAATTGTGGGTGGAATCACGCGGAGTGCCGGGTCAGGGGTCTACCTTCCATGTGTTGTTGCCTGTCGAGGGTCCGCGCATCGCCCTGCCGGAGGATGGCGAAGCTCCCCTGGTGATGGGCATTGACGACGAGTTGGGCATGACCCTGCTCTATGAAAAATATCTGCTCTCGGAAGGGTATCGCTTTGTTGCTTGCAACGACCCCACAGTGGCATTGGACGAAGCCACCCGCTTTAAGCCCAACCTGATTTTGCTGGATGTCCGTATGCCCAAAATGAGCGGACTGAAATTGGTTGAACAGTTGCGGGGTCATCCCGACACGGCAAAAACCCCGATTGTGATGTGTACGATTGAAGCGCGGCAACGGATTGAAGGGGAAGCCCTGCAAGCAGGGGCAAACGCCCTTCTGCAAAAGCCGGTCAGCCGCCAAACCCTGATCCGCGTTGTTCAACAATGGACGAAGACGGAAGGGATTACAACGTAAACCAATGGTGCGTAATTCGTGGTGCGTGGGTTTATTTTTGGAATGTGCTCCCGGAACACCATGATTGTAATACATCCCCACATTTCTCGTTCCGTGCGTTCTGGTCCCCCGTCCCCCGGGCTAAAGCCACGGGGCTAGATACACGTTCTTGGCAAGGCGTATGGAATACAACAACCCATCGTCCTACAAGCACATGTCTATAGCCCCGTCCCTTTAGGGCGGGGGAATCGGGAACATCGGACAAGAACCATTGTCATTCGCGCAAAAGCGTCCCATTAAATTCATGCACCACGAATCACGCATCACGCAACCCTTACCCATACTTTTATTCATGGAAATGACCTTGTAATCATGTGGCGGTTACGTTGTACCTCATGCGATGCCGACGATTTAACCACCCGCCAGCCATTGACGGCGTGCCCGCATTGCGGCGGGCAGTGGCTTGAACCGATATACGATTATGCCGCGCTGGGCGCGGACTATCCCCGAACGGTGCGGAACCGCCGCTATACGATGTGGCGTTACCGCGAATTGCTCCCCCTCTCCGACGATGACCATAAAATTACGATGGGCGAAGGCGGTACGCCCCTGCTCCACCTGAAACATCTGGGCTGGATGTTGGGGCATAGCCATTTGTACCTGAAAGATGAACGGCAGGGACCCACCGGCTCGTTCAAAGACCGGCAAGCATCGCTGGCGTTGAGCGTGATGAAAGAGCATGGGGTGCGCGAAGCGGTGGTGGCTTCGACGGGCAATGTAGCGATTGCCTATTCCGCCTATGCGACGCAAGCGGGAATTAAATTATGGGCGTTCCTGACCAGTGCCGTCCCGAACGACAAAATGCGCGAGGTGGCATTGTACGGGACGGAGGTGGTGAAAGTTACTGCCACGTATGACCGCACCAAAGAGGTGGCGGCACATTTCGCCGAACGCAAAGGGTTGCATTTGGACCGGGGGATTCGTTCGATTGCCGCCCGCGAAGCCATGAAAACGATGGCGTATGAATTGTGCGAGGAATTCGGGTTGCTGGATGCCGAGGCGGGGGTGAGCGATGGGAAATGGCGTGCCCCCGATTGGTATATTCAGGCAGTGTCAGGGGGCATGGGTCCGGTGGGAGTGTTAAAAGGCTTTCAAGAACTGCATCAGATGGGCATCATTGATAAGATTCCCAAAATTGCCAGTGTACAAACCACCGGCTGTGCGCCGATGGTGGACGCATGGGAAGCGGACAGCCCCACCCCCTTTAATGTGGCGGATCCGCGCACCCGTATCACGACCGTAGCAACCGGGTCGCCGGGGGTGGCATACGAGGTGTTGTACCGGGCGGCGAAAGAGTACGGGGGCACCTTTATTGCGGTGCGTGATGAAGATGCATTCCGCGCCATGCACATTATGGCGAAGATGGACGGGATTTCGATGGAACCCGCCGCCGCGATGGCGTGTGCCGCCGCGATTCAGATGGTGCGGGATGGGATTATTAAGCCCCATGAAACGGTAGCGATTTGTTGTTCCGGGCATACCTTCCCGGTGGAAAAGCATTTGCTGGATGAGGATTGGACCCACGATTTGGATTTGTCCCACGAGGTACAGGCGGTTTCAGCCGCGCCCAGCGAGGGGATTTTGCAATCACTGGAGGGCTTGAGCCAGACGATTCGACGGGTGGCGATTATCGAAGATGACCCCGCCTCGGCGTTGCTGGTGCGGCGGATTTTGCAGGCGCAGGGCAATTACGGAATTTTGGAAGCCAATGACGGGATAGCAGGAATGGAGATTATCCGGCGCGAGGTGCCCGATCTGGTGTTGCTGGATTTGATGATGCCGGGGATGGATGGCTTTACGGTGGTGGAACAAATGAAAGCCGACCCCGCCCTGCACGAAATTCCGATTATTGTGATTACTGCCGCCACGCTGACCGCCGCTGAAAAAGCCCGCCTGCAAGGCAAGGTGCGGGCGACCTTACGCAAGGGGTCGTTTGTGGATACGGAGTTGATTGAGGTGGTGGAACGGTAGACGGCAGTGAACGACAGGAACGGCGACGATTTGTAGGGGCGGGTCAGGCATACCCATGTCTTCCAAAATGAACCCGATGACCCGCCCGCCGTTGCCTCAAATTATCAATCGCCCCTACACCATTCATACCTACCCTCTTGACAGAATCTACAGAATCTACGAAATCTACGCGAAAGGATACCCCCTTCCGTTGTAGATTTTGTCATTTTTAGGACTTTTGCCGCTTTCAGGGGTTGGATTTAGCATAAAGGGCATCACCCACTTCGCAGGCGGTTGACATCCCCTTGTCAGCCGCAAGGATACCCTATGGCTCCTCAATCCCCCGTCGCCGCCCGCCCGAATATCATCTTGATTGGAACGATTTGGGGGGTGGTGGTCGGTGTACTGCTGACGATCCTCGGTACGATTGGCTTGGTGGCGATGGCGTTTGTCACCACCCCCGATGTTGACGATGAATGGATGGGGTATCTACTGTTCATCATCCCGACCTTTGTCTGCGGGGGTGCCATTGTGCCGATGGCGATAGGCGGAGCCATCGCCGGGGGTGGGATGGGGGCGTTTTACCACCGCCAGCCCTACCGTCTGACAGGCGGAACCCCCACGCTGATCGGGGTCGGCGTGGGAGCCATCTTGTTTATGATTCTATTCGGATTGATATATGCCGTTTTCGGGGGATCACCGTTCACGCAGGCGGGCAATCTGGATGTACAAAACAATATCGAAATGGCGTTATGGGTCAGCCCGTTTCTGGTAATGATGATGCTGGGGTACGGATGGCTGTCGAACCTGTTGAATAAACGGGTTCCCGCCCCGGCGTGAGGGAATTCACCCCATGCCCCGACCTAAAGGACGGGGCAACATAATACGGGAGTCCGCGACACAAACGTATCATAAAGTGAGAGCTCCGTATTGAATAGCCCTGCCCTTCCAGGGCAGGGGACACGACAGTACCATTGGCGGGGGTGGGACACGTTATCCCATTCTTCCCTCATCTTTGATTTTGATTTTCATTCATAGTAAAATAACGAACACCAAACCAAGACCGTAACCCGAATTGAGAGGCAAGCGCATTGCCTCTCAATTTTGTGTGGTGGCAGGGGAAACCTTACCCAGATGCCACCGTTAAAGGATTGATAGCCATGAGTGTTGCCGCCGGAATTGTCGGATTGCCGAATGTGGGCAAATCCACCATTTTTAATGCCTTAACCGCCGCCGGAGCGGAAAGTGCCAATTATCCGTTCTGTACGATTGAACCCAACACCGGGATTGTCCCCGTGCCCGACCACCGTCTGAAAACGATTGAATCCTTCATCAAAACCCAGAAGGTGATTCCCGCCGCCCTCGAAATTGTAGACATCGCCGGGCTGGTAAAGGGGGCGGCGCAGGGCGAAGGATTGGGCAACAAGTTTCTGGGGCATATCCGTCAGGTAGATGCGATTCTGCATGTTGTGCGTTGTTTCGAGGATGAAGATGTGGTGCATGTGTCGGGGAACGTAGACCCGATTCGGGATGCCGAGGTGATTAACCTTGAGCTGATTTTTGCCGATTTGGAGAGCGTGGACAAACAGATTGAACGGCAAGCAAAAGCCGCCCGCGCCAGCAAAGACCAAGAGGCGATTCGCCGCGTTACGTTGCTGGAAGATGTGCAAAAAGTGTTGGCGGAGGGCAAGCCCGCCAGTGTGTTGTTGAAAGATATGGATGACGCTACCAAACGGTTGATCAAATCGTTGGGGATTATCACCGCCAAACCGATGCTCTATGTCGCCAACGTGGATGAAAGTGACCCGTTGGGCGAAAGCAACCCCTACGTTGCCCGACTGCACGAATGGGTGCAAGAACAGGGCGCGGAAATGATTGTGCTATCAGGCGCGATTGAAGCCGAAATTGCCACGCTGGAAACCATCGAAGAAAAAGAGGCGTTTCTGGCAGACCTCGGTCTGGAAGAATCGGGGTTGGCGAAACTGGCACGTTCGACCTATAAATTGCTGGGGTTGCAATCTTATTTCACCGCCGGACCGAAAGAAATCCGGGCATGGACGATTCAGGCGGGGATGAGAGCACCCCAAGCCGCCGGGGTGATTCACACCGATTTTGAGCGTGGCTTTATCCGTGCCGAAACCTACGCCCTGCGCGATTTGGAGCAATACAAATCGGAAAAGGCGATTCGGGATGCAGGCAAGATGCGTTCCGAAGGCAAAGAATACACCGTGCAAGATGGCGACATTATGCACTTTCTCTTTAACGTCTAACAGCAGTGAAGAGTGGTAAGTGATAAGTGAACGACAGTGAACGGAAGTGACGACGGTAAGCAATTTTTCGTTCCTGTCGTTGCTTCCGTTCACTTTTCACTTATCACTCTTCACTTATCACTCCTTATGTGGAACGAAAACGATTCAGCCACTTTTATTGATTACGGACGCTATTTCGTGCCGGGGCGGGCGGCGCAGATAAAGACGATTTGTGCGTTGATTCCGCCGTCGGATACGCCCTTTACCGTGTGGGAATTAGGATGCGGCGAAGGATTGCTGGCAGAAGCCATCTTAACGCAATTTCCCTCTGCGACCGTGCTGGGGTTGGATGGGTCGGAAACCATGTTGAAAAAGGCACGGGAACGGTTGGCGCGTTTTGGCGAACGGTTCCGCACGGCAACCTTCCGCCTTGCCGACCATAACTGGCGGTATGCCGATACCCCGCTACGTGCCGTCGTGTCATCGTTGGTCGTGCATCATCTGGATGAGCAGGGCAAAGCCGAACTATACGAGGATATGGCGGCGTTGCTGGAACCGGGGGGTGCGTTGGTGATTGCCGATGTGGTACAACCCGCCGGTCCCGCCGCGTTGGAAGTTGCGGCGCAAGCGTGGGATGAATTTGTACGGGAACAGGCGTTAGCATTGGATGGCAATACCGCCGCCTATGATTTTTTCGTTACGGATAAGTGGAATATCTACCGCTACCCCGACCCGATAGATACCCCTTCGACACTCTATGACAATCTTACCTATCTGCGCTCGGCGGGGTTGCAAGGGGTGGATATGTATTGGATGATGGCGGGTCATGCGGTGTTCGGGGGGTATAAATAGCATTCCGTTCAAGTTCTCACAAAACAAGAGAACAATATGGTGGGCTGTTTTTACTGTATCTGTGAAAAATCGCGGTTGGACGGACGCTCTTTGAATGGGGCGGACACCAACATAGTTGCCATCCACCATAGAATACGCGCCAGAAACCAGACAAAATGGCTTAAAAATTTATCTTCGTGATCGGAGATTAATAGCAGACAACAGGAAATAAAGCCCACTATAAATGTCCACAATGAAAGCAAAGCGACCCAAAGGCGATAGGTAAAATTGGGTTTGTGCTTACGCCAGTACCGGTAATGGAAAATTGGAGCCACCGCCATAAAAACATCCCCTATTAAGAGTGGCACAGAAAATAGCTTAACCCATGTTGGAACGGTTATCCAATAGAGAAGCATTGTTAACACATCCCATCCTGTAACACCCTCCATAAAATCCCACACAACGACAGGACTAGCCCTGCTCACAATCAATGCGGGTAGAAACAGACTGTAAAGGTACAGTAGCGCGGCTAAAATGGATAAATAGAAAGATACTTTAGGGGTCATTGACGCAACTTCTCTCGTTTTATTGTGTCAACCGACCCACCCGCCGATTCAGCGATAGGGTAAAGCCATCAATCAGATACGGAGTGGGGTAAGCGGGGCGCATCATTTCTACCAGAATTGCGCCCCCCCAGCAGAGCCGCGCCGCCGCCCATGCGATATGGCTGGAAATGCCCCATACTGCTTCTGCGCCCAGCGCAGAGGTTGCCATGAACTGCATCAGAAAGAGCGTCCCGCCGATGGCAGTGGTGAAAATCGCCACGCCGCACCCGACGGCGGGTTGCCAGAGGTGCGCCGGAATCCCCCGCCTGGCGAGTAGAAGCAAGGGCAACAGAAGTAACAATACGTCCCCACTTCCATGAATCCAGAGAAAAAGATTGCCCGACCGTCTTGCCCATAAAGTTTGGAGGAAGTCCAAGCCTGTTTGCGCGGCGGGACGGCACGACTCTGCGGGAGGGGTATCGGTGATATACCCGCACGAGTTGTCGCCGGACACTGCCCGCAGTTCGTCAAAGGCGGGGGTAGCGGGCAACCCTAGACTGAGGACATAGAGAGCAACGGCAACAAGTGCAAGGACGAGGGAAAACGAACGATTCATCAGCGCATCTCCTTCAACCTGGATGATTACGCCTATTGTGCGGGGGGAAACCTGCCAAAAGAAGCCTATGAAGTGCCAAAAAGTGCCATCTTTCGGGGGGTGGGTGTAGAATAGGGGGGAATGGGGGTTGCGTGGTGCATATTGCGTGTTGCGTCGTTTCCCTGACAAAGCTCGCTGTAGATGGGGCAATCTCACCCTACATTGCCTATCCATAAGAAGGTAGGGGCGGGTGGTCGGCATGGCGGTATTATCCTTATAGAGCGCACACCCGCCCGCCGTTGTCGTGCGTCGCCACCGGTGCGGATTCCATTTCCAACGGCGGGTCACAGGTTCCATTCCACACCCCCTCGTAAGGTGTGACCCGCCCCTACAACCCTATATCCCTATCCTTTTGGAACCAATA
>CBKYSX010000185.1:0-7288 GCA_966690745.1 uncultured Ardenticatenales bacterium | reverse complement strand
CTCGCTTACATTTTTGTATTATGCCGCCACACTCATTTGTCTATGGTAAGACCACATGAGTGACGATATCGGCACAAGGGAAAACATGCAATGCTTCAGGCTCAAAAGGCATGATGAACATACCCACAAGCCACATTGCATTGCAGTTCAACAACAGTGTTAATCTGTATCAGGTTTGGATTTAAGGGGGTTCAGTAGCGGAACAGGAACGGTGGGAATTACCCTCACCTTATGGAGTTCCCGTTCGGGCATGAATTTCTGCAATGAGTGCTTGAACGACCATGCGTTGTATAGGTTATTGAATGGTACGAACCTAAAATCATGCAAGGCTAGCAATACCCTGCGTATGTTGACCGTCGCCTCGGACGATCTCGTATAACAGGGGCAGGAACCCCCAAACAGGGAGGATTGGTTATGCCTCCCTGTTTAATGATGAGGGTAGTATACCACAGTTTAACGAAAATGTCTTGTCAGACGGTTGATAATTTACCCCAAAATTTTCTCAGTGCGTGGTTCGGGAACCACCAACACGGAACGGTCTGCATGGTGAAGGATTTCGTTGGCAAGGTTGAAATCCCGCAGGGTGCCATAGGTGGGAACATGTCCCCCCACCACAATCAGGTCGTAATTCCCCGCCTGACTTTCCGCCAGCAATTCTTCCAAAACCTTGCCTTCGCGGATTTTCAAATCGGCACGTACCCCCTGCGCTTGCAGGGTACGAATCCCTTGTTCTAAATGGCGGGTGATGGCGTTGGCGGCGGAACTATCGGCGGCGATATGTAGGAGCGTCGCGGATGCACCCGTCAATCGCGCCAGTCGCCCCCCGAAACGTATATCGGCTTTGCCCGGTTCGCCCCCGGCGGTACAGAGGAGAATTTTCTTTAAGGTGGTGCGGTTGCCTTTCCACGCCAGAACGGGAATCCCCAGTTTGGCGGTCAGCCGTTCCGCCAGCGTTCCCGTTTCGCTTTTCACCACTACCATATCGTAATCGCCGCCATACGCCTCTTCCGCCACCTCTTCTTCAAAATCACCTACACGGCTCATAAAGAGGGCACGGGGCACATACGGGGTAATTTCACTCTCGGCATGGGCAATCACACCCGCGGCACCGGATTCTAAATCATCCACGGCTACAACACTCACGGGACCATCGTTGAACTGTTGAAGCCATTCCCCCGCCCGTTGTAAGAAGGGGGCATCCGCCATTGCATCAATCGCCACCAACGGATGGGGCGCGGAATGGGATAAGAGATGGAAGGCATGAAAGCCCACCTGTAGCGTCTGCCCGACTTCATATGGAATGGTCTCATCCGACAACAACGCCACCTGCATCGGAATGTCGCTGACCCCGTATTCAGGATTGAGTGAGCGGATACCCGGAAGCGGTTGTAACTGCACCATTACCCGTTGCAGGGTTCCAAGAAAATAAACCTGCTCTACCGTTGCCGTCCCTAGCGGGTAGCCGCGTACCGTCTGCCCTTTGTGTGCCAGGGTGACATCTTCGGGGCGTAACAGAACCGCTACCCGACCACTGGGCGGTATCTTATCAGGCGAATGGGGCGCGGGAATCGTACTGTTCCCCAGTGTCAATTGCCCCTCTTGCCATCGCCCTACCAGTAGGGTTGCCGTGCCAACAAATTGCGCTACAAATTTGTTGCGCGGGCGGCGGTACAGTTCTAAGGGTGCGCCGACTTCCAACAATTTACCATGATCAATCACCCCGATGCGGTCTGCCAGTTCAAAGGCTTCTTCCTGGTCATGTGTTACCAAAATTGTCGTCACATTCAAATGACGCTGGATTTGGTACAGAGTCTGGCGCAATTGGGCGCGAATTTTTACATCCAACGCGCCAAAGGGTTCATCTAACAATAAAACGGATGGCTCAAATGCCAGTGCCCGCGCCACCGCCACCCGTTGCTGTTGCCCGCCGGATAACTGGCGCGGCAGACGTTTGCCATAGCCCGACAAGCCGATGAGTTCCAACAATTCATCCCGTTTGGCGGCGCGTTTGGCTTTGGGTACGCCCCGCACCTCTAAGCCAAATTCAATATTTTCGGCAACGCTCATATGGCGGAAAAGGGAATAGTTCTGAAAAACAAAGCCGGTGTTCCGTGCCTGCGGCGGAAGATAGGTCACATCCTTGCCATGCAGGTAAATGCGCCCCTCTTCTACCGGAAGCAGACCCGCAATCATCCGCAACAGGGTGCTTTTGCCGCTTCCGCTTGCACCCAGCAACACAAACAACTCGCCATCTTCAATCTCCAGCGAAACATCATCCAGCACCACCTGATTGGCAAAAGTCTTGTTGATATTTTCGATCAGAATGCTCATCGTCTACCCTTCACTTCTACGCCGGAGCGTTTCCATACCAATCAAAATAATGAAAGAGACCACCCCTAAGACCAGTGAAGCGGCATAGGCTCCAACATAGAGCCGTTCTTCCATCGAGCGGAAGATAAAAAGAGTTGCGGTTTCGGTTACACCTTGCACAGAGCCGCCGACTACCAAGACCGCACCGAATTCACCTAATGCCCGCGCCAACGTCAGGGTCAGCCCGTAGAGAATCCCCCAGCGAATCGCAGGAAGGGTAACGCGGCGGAAGGTCGTCCATCCGCTTGCCCCCAGCGTGAATGCCGCCTGTTCCGATTCCGTGCCAATCTCTTCCAATACAGGCATCACTTCCCGAATCACAAAGGGAAGCGATACAAAGACCGTAACCAGGAACATCCCCGGCAGAGCAAAGGCAATCCGAAAGCCCGTTTCCGCCACCCAATCGGCAAACCAACCGGTGCGCCCGAACAACAACAGCACCATGTATCCCGCAATGACAGGCGATACGGCAAAGGGCAGGTCAATCAGTCCGTTCAGAATGGCACGCCCCCGAAAGCGTTGGCGCACCAACACCCATGCAATCGCCACCCCGAATAGTCCATTTAGCACCACCGCCCCCACTGCCAGCACAATCGAAAGCCAGAATGCCCGCCAGACCTGCGGGTCATTAAGTGCGTCCAAAAAGGGAACAATCCCCTGCTGAAACGCACCCTGTACAATCGCCAGAAGGGGCAGAAGAATCAGAATGGTGATATACAGAAGCACCACGCCGATGAGCAGATAGCGTCCAATCGAGAAGGGGCGGCGCACTACGACGGGGGCGGGTAAGGTGGCTGTATTACGCATGGCTTGCCCCCGTCTGGAGTTGGCGGCGTTGGATATAATCCACCAGCAGAATCACACAGAAGGCAATCGCTAACATCACAATAGACATGGCACTCGCCCCCCGTTGGTTGTCCGATTCAATTTGGCTTAAAACATAGACCGCCGCCACCTGTGAGCGCATCGGCAAATTCCCAGCCACCACAACCACCGAGCCAAATTCGCCCAATGCCCGCGCAAATGCCAACAGAGACCCTGTGACAATCGCGGGGGATAAGGCGGGCAATAGCACCCGATAAAAAGTTTTCCACGACGAAGCCCCCAGCGTGTAGGCGGCTTGTTCTTGATCCAATTCGATGGACATCAGCACCGGTTGCACGGTACGAACCACAAATGGCAGGCTGATAAAAAGCAGTGCCAGAATGATTCCCGGCGGCGCAAAGATAATGTCAATGCCAAATGTATCCTTCAGCCACCCCCCTACAGGCGTTTGCGGACCGTACAGAATCACCAGCATCACCCCTGTCACAAGCGTGGGAATAGCAAAGGGAATATCAATCAGGGCATTCACAAAACTCCGCCCCGGAAAGTTGTAGCGCACCAGCGCGTATGCCGTCAGCGTTCCCATCACCGCGTTAATCACGGTCATCACCGCGGAAGTCCACAGGGTAAGCCACAATGCCGCCCGCGCCGGAGGACGGGATAAATCCACCCACAATCCTTCCAGTCCGCCACTCAAGCCATCTTCCACCACCGCCAGTAGGGGGATGATGAGCATAATGAGCAAATAGGAAACGGCGATGAGGCGTAAGCCCCATCGCCCCCACGGGTATTGCCGCGTGTTCGCCTTATTGTCCACTCTGAACCTCGGTGATAATACGGGTATAGGTTCCTTCAGGACCGAAGAACGGTCCGGTCACATTGCTCCACCCACCAAATTCTTCAATCGTGAACAGGTCAGTAACGGGCGGATATTGCTCCGCCACTTCTTCGGCAATGGTCGGGTCTACCGGGCGCAACCCGTATTTGGCGAAAATCCGTTGCACTTCCGGCGTAATCAAAAATTCTAAAAACGCCTCTGCGACTTCCCGTGTGCCGTGTTTATCTACATAGGTATCCACCAATGCGGCGGGGTTCTCGATCAGAATGGTGGAGGTCGGAATCACATATTCATAGGTTTGCCCGGCTTGTTGACCGACCAACACTTCGTTTTCATAGGTAATCGCCACATCGCCCACCCCTTTTTCATAGTTCACAATGCTATCTCGCGCCGACTTATCCAGCACCGTCACATTGGTGAACAATGCTTTCAGAAACGCTTCGCCCCCTTCGGCGGACGCATCAAAGCCTTCGACTTGTCCCCGTGTTGCCGCGCCGTATGCCGCCATCACGTTCCATTGGGCACCGCCACTGGAGGCAGGGTCGGGTGTCAATACTTCCAGCCCCGGCTCGGCAAGGTCTGCCCAATCGGTAATCCCTTCCGGGTTGCCTTCGCGCACGGCAATCACCACAATCGAATCACTTACCATTCCGTTGTATTGGTTGGCTTTCCAATCGTGGGTAATCAACCCTGCATCCGCAATCCGGTTAATGTCGGCTTCCAATGACAACGCAACAATATCGGCTTCAAAGCCCTCGACCACCGCACGGCTTTGTGCGCCGGAACCGAGGTAGGATTCTTCAAAATTGACGGTCTGCCCCGTTTGTTCTTTCCACTTCGCTTGAAACAGAGGAATAATTTCGCCGTAGGCTTCGCGCGGGGTGGTATATGCCCCCAGCGTTAAGGTGACTTCGCCGGGTTGTGCTGTCGTCCCCTCATCGGTTGCCGTTGTCGGGGCGGCACTATCTCCGCCCCCGGTGGTGGCTCCTGCGCTTCCTCCACAGGCGGCAAGGAGGAACACCAGCATCATCACTACCGTCAAGGTTAGTCCACGTTTCAAAGAAATTTTCATCTCGCTTCTTTCCCCTCTTACCTGTATGTGCGACAGAAATCAAAAGGACACGCAACTATGCGTGTCCTTACAATTAAACAGGCTAAGGTGACAGGGTGGGCGGCAAGGCGGTGACAAAATGGTGATAACGCGGTGATGGGATACGGGGCTAAATTTGGCGCAGGGCTAAAGCACCCACGCTAAAAGAACACAACCCCTCCGGGGTTCAGCCCTATTCACCGAACCCTTAATGGCGCTCTTCCTTCTTCTCTCTTCTCTCTATCTCCTTTCTTCCAGCACATACCCCACCCCCGGCACGTTTTGCAGATAGCGGGGCGTGGTTGGGTCGGGTTCGATTTTACGGCGCAGGCGGCGCACCAGCTGTTTCAGCAACATTTTGTCCCCCGTATCACCATAGCCCCATACATATTCAATCAGCGCGTCGTTGGTCAATACCCGATTCTGATTGACCCATAAGTAATGGAGGAGGCGAAATTCAAGCGGGGTGAGCTTCACGGGGGCAACCTCCCTGCGCCGAAGCTCCTGTCTGTCCATATCCAGGGTCAACTCGCCGAAGGTGAGTTCGTCGGCGGGCATTTCTCCGGCGCGGCGCAGAACCGCCCGCAACCGCGCCAACAGGGTGCGTGGGCTAAAGGGCTTACTGATATAATCGTCCGCCCCTAAGTCCAGCCCTGCAACGGTATCCTCTTCCTCGTTGCGTACGGTGAGCATCACTACCGGTGTACTGCCTACGGCGCGAATCCGCCGCAGAACCTCATACCCATCGGGGGGCGGCATGTTCACATCCAGCAATACCAGATGGGGTTGTTCTTGTTCCCACAACTGCAAAGCGGTCATTCCATCGTGGGCAGTGACCACCTCATAGCCTTCCCTTTGTAGGGTAAAAGCGATAATAGAGGCAAGTTGGAGATCGTCGTCTACCAGTAATATTTTCATGGCATTTCCCCAACCTAAAGGATGGGGCTATTGAATACAGGGGTGTGTGGAACAAGCCCCATCTTGTACGCAGATTTTTGTATTGATTAGCCCTGTCCTTCTAGGACAGGGGCGGCTACCGCAAAAATGGATTCAGGGTTACGGGGCTGAAACAGTCGGCAGGCTAAACCAGAAGGTTGCGCCACCGTTCGGTGCATCCTCCATGCCCACCCGTCCACCATGCCGTTCCACAATGGCTTTCACAATCGAAAGCCCCAACCCTATTCCGTTACGGTCGGGAGTACTCTGGCGGGCAAAAGGTAAAAAGAGATAGGGGCGCAATTCTGCCGGAACCCCTTTGCCCGAATCCGTAATTTTTACGATGGTTTCCCCTTCCATTTCGATGACAGTCAGCGCAATCGGAAGGTTGGGTCGTCCATACTTCCCCGCATTGGAAATAAGATTGATCAAGACCTGATGGAGCCGCCGCGCATCTGCGTGAACGGGGCGCAAGGGCGAAGGGGTGTCCACCCGAAGATACTGCCCCCGTAGTGCCAGTAACGGGCGCGTGGTCAACAGAACTTCTTCAATCACCTCATCCAAATCAGTGAGGCGGGAAACAATCGGAAAATGCCCCGTTTGCAATCCGGCACTGCTAATCAGATTTTCCACCAATTCATCCAGTCGCAACGTTCCTTGCCAAATCGAATCCAGCAATTGCTCCACTTCAGGGCGGGAGAGGGTCGGCAATTCGGTTGCCAACAGTTCAACAGCGGCATGAAGGGCGGCAAGGGGGGTCTTAAACTCATGGCTGACATTTGCCAGCAGAAACTCACGTAAGCGGCTTGCCTGTTCCTCTTCGGTGACATTGCGAAATACGTATGCCTGTTCCCACCCTGTACCGCTTCGTTCAGTCACTTCCCCGCTCGTTATCTGTAAGGTCAGCACCGCACCGGATTGGGTGCGGGTGGTTTGCCGCGTAACGGTGCCAGGTGTGGTATATAGGGGCGTGGTTTCCTGTGGACTGTCCCCGCGGGGCGGTGGAAAAACCACAGTGTAATGCCGTCCGATGACCTCTCCGGCATCCCACCCCAAAATACGGCTTGCTCCCGCGCTAAACGAGGTCAAATTGCCTGCCTTGTCTACGGTCATTACCCCTTCGGTCAGCGAGGCAAGCAGATTTTCGTGCCACCGGTTGGATTGTTCGACGGTTTGATAAGCCTCCCGCACCCGTTTCCGCATCTGTTCCAGCGTGGCGGTCAACTATT
>CBKYSX010000184.1:0-7308 GCA_966690745.1 uncultured Ardenticatenales bacterium | reverse complement strand
TGAGGTAATGGCGATGTTGACACCGCCTCCCATTGTCACCCCCGGTATGGGCGGCGGCGACCAACTGCCGGACAGCACACCCGCACTGGTAACATTGGCATGTCGGGTGGTGAACCCCGATGGGGTTAATTTCCGCCGCCAACCTACCACCGAACAGGACAATATCATTACGGAATTGCCCGTAGATACCCCTTTCACGGCACTGGCACGTACCGGAGAAGTGCCGTGGTTGTTGATTCAAGTCGGGAACGATCAGGGTTGGGTCAGCACCCGCCTCGTTACGGGAACGGCACTGGTAACCTGTGATGGAGACTTCCAACAATTGCCGGAACAAAGCATGGGGAGTAATCAGGGCAATACCCCGGATCAGGAAGTCGTTTTGGAACCCACGGAAGCCCCTGCCCCCAACCTGCGCCTGCGTGAAGAGAACGGTCCCGATCTTCACGCGGCGCGGCGGCAGGTAGATATTAACGTGGACGGGATTCTCAACGAGTGGAACAATACCAGTGCCGCCCCAATTGGAAATGTATTATTTCGGGAAGAAAATTGGTTGGGGGCAAACGATTTAAGCGGGCTAGTACGGGTGATGTGGGATGAGGGTTATTTGTATATTGGAGCACAAATTAATGATGATGTGTTGGTGCAAGCCGGACGCGAGGATTTATTGGTACGGGGCGATGCCCTCGAATTTTTTTTGGATGGTAATTTACAAGGGGATTTTGAATTGACTCAAATGAATGAAGATGAAAACCACATCGTTTTCAGTCCGGGGGATTTTGCGGGGGTTGACCCTTCGTATTGGATTTATCCACCGACCCCTTCTGCGATAGGGGGTTCGATTTTATTTGGTGTGACCCGTTCTGATATTGGATATGATGTTGAAATTCGGTTGCCCTGGAATGAATTAAGAGCCGTGCCCTCAGAACGTGCCGTCTTTGGTTACGCCTTTGCATTGGATGATGATGATTCTCCCGGTTCGGCAGAACAAGAAACCCAAGTCAGTACTACCCCGCGCCTTCCCTACCCAAACCCGACCCACTGGGGCAACCTAATATTAGACCCTTGACAGATAGCCCGGTGGACTATCTATCAAGGGTCTAATATAACGTAATTCATCCCCTCTGTACCGTGTGTACGAAGGAGTCTTCAACCCGCGGTCGCCCGCAGGTGGGTGCCTACCCGGCAGGTATTCGCTCAAGCATGGGCTGAAATGACCGTAATCATTCTGACCCACACCTCCGTAGATGCGGCACTGCCCTGTAAGAGATCAGCTCCCTAACTCCAGATGTGGGTGAAGACATAAAAAGCGTACATCACGCGCACCGAAGCAGATGATAGTGGAATTATAGTATCACCCCGCGACAAAATCAATGGTACATACAAATTCGTTGAAAAGTTGCTCATAAGTCGTAGGCATATCGTAGGGTTGTCGTCGTGTCCCCTCATCCGCAACCGTGTATAGTAAGGGTAGATTCACTTCTCTCCTCCTCCTTGTAAAAAGAGCCACCTACTTTTGTAGGCTGGCTCTTTTTCGTTCTACCCTTCTTTTACAATCCGCGTAAACCCCACCATCCCGAAATCTTTGTGCTGTTCCACTCTAAACCCGCTTTGTGTAAAAAGCGCATTGGTTTCCGGGCGCGTCCAGAAGGCAATACCGGAGGGACGGGCAAAAAGGGCTTGTAATGTTTTGCCTAATCGTTGCGTTGCGGTGAACAGGTGCATAAAGATACCTACCCCGCCCGGTTTTAATGCCCGATATACATCTCTCAATACTGCATTTACGCCACTCGCACCAAATTCGTTAAGCGAACCACCACAGACCACCCCATCCAACGTGCCATCGGCAAAGGGCAAATGTTCGCCCCGCGCCGCCACAAAGGCGATATTTGTATGGTGTTCCGATTGCGCCGCCGCCTGTGCCTGCCGGAGCATGACGTTAGAAAAATCCAAACAAATCACAGAGCCGTTTTGATTCGCCAACTTGGGAGCGAGCCATCGGCTATACAGCCCGCTACTCGCCGCCAAATCCAACCAAAGGGGTCCTTGTGGCGTACCCAACAGTTCCGAAAGAATCTGGCGTTCCCGCGCCACATGGAGCGGTTGCCCGCTCAGCAGAGTAAGGGAATTGACGCGCCACGGCTTTTCGTAAAATCGTGCTACCGGATAAGCAAGATTGGTGCTTTGGGCAGAAGAAAGTATCCCTACGCCCATCGGAAGTAAATCCAAAATACCGTGTTGGATATGAAAAATGCCATGTTCCGGGGAGACTACCGTGCCTTCCAAAATCTCTTCCCCGTTCTGTTTGACAATCGTAGCTACGCGCAACGGAGAGCCGCCCCCCGGCGCGGTGAGTTGTGGAATAAGATTGGTGTTCATTTATTTCCTGATGGAGATGCGTGTCGCGTAATAGTGCATATTGCATGTTGCATATTGCATAAACGACAAAGCGAGGTTGGTTTCAAAAAGCCGTTTATGCACTATGTACTATGCAATATGCATTAAATGCCTACCATCACCCGCCACACCTTCATTGCTTCGTCTATCACACGATGGGCTTCGGCTTCCCGTTCGAGGTCGGCAGATTTAGAGGTAGCGGGGTCATCATAGAGATGAAGGGTATTGTCCGCCATCTCCGCCGCCACAGAAAGCGCAATTGCCCAACTGCGTACGACTGCCGAAGGGGTATAACCCCCGCCCCCCGCCATCATCAATTTCCCCTGTGCGGTATCCTGTGCCAGCACCAGAAACCGTTGCATGATGGCTCCATAATCCTGCGCCCACAACCGCAAATTAACCAGCCTGTCCTGCCAATGAGCATCTACGCCAAATTGAAGTAGAACAAAATCGGGGTTGTAGGCGCGAACCACCGGAAGCACGACCTCATCCAGCGCACGCAGATACGCCCCTGATCCGGTACGGCGCGGAAGCGGGATATTCAGGTTATACCCTGCGCCCGCCCCCACGCCCATTTCGTCAATACGCCCGGTTCCGGGATAGAACCGCCCATCATATTGGTGGAGCGATACCGTTAGAATCGGTTCGTGGTAAAAAATGCTCTGGGTTCCGTCCCCATGGTGCCCATCAATATCAATGACCACCGGGCGTTGATAGCCCCGTTCCTGTTGAAGCCAGCGCACCGCAACCGCAATATCATTAAAGACGCAAAAGCCACTGGTGGCATCGGCACGAGCATGGTGGGTTCCGCCGCCGGGATTAAAGGCGATAGAGGTTACACCATCGGCAATCAGTTTTGTGCCTAACAATGTGCCGCCGACCCCCACCGCCGCCCGTTTGAAGATACCGGAATAGGCGGGGGTGTCGCGGTGGTCTAAAAACCCTTCACCCCGTTGATCCATCCGACGTACCCAGTCAATGTAGGATTGGGGATGTACGCGCCGTAACTCTTCGTCGGTGGCTACCGATTGGCGGTAAAAGCGAATAGGCAATTCAAGGGCGATGACTTCATCCCGTATTGCTTGATACCGCCGCCAACTTTCAGCGAGGCGATGGTGCGCCGTTCCGCGTCCGCCATACCGTTCGTGGTAAGTAAAGGCAATCATACCCTTGTGTACTTTACAAAAAGAGATGGAGCGATGATGCCCAACACAGAGCCATCAAATCAATCGCTACAACACCGCGCCTAACCACGCCGCCACCAGACTCCCCACCACCGACGATAGAAAGTTGACCATATCGTTATCCATCCAGCCCCAGCCGCGCAGGGGTTGGGTTGTCGTGCCGCAGGAGTGGAGCGTACGTTCGGTTTCCGTCCGGCAGGTGGGGCAATAGTAAACTTTTTGCACCGTCGCCCCCAAAAAACTATCCGCAAACGCGCCTGCCAGCCCGCTTACACCCGCAATCATGGGAAACCAGAAAGGCGCAACATCCGACATCGGCACTGCGCCTACCTGCGCCAGCGCAAAGGCAATCGTGCCAATAAAGACCCCGCCCACCAACGCCGCTAAAGTTCCCAATACCGATACAGCCCCGTTGGTTCCCGATGGCACAACTTTGCCATTGGTCACCAGTCGCGGAGGCGTGTTGGAAAGGGTTCCTAATTCGGTTGCCCACGTATCGGCGGTTACCGTTGCCATCGTGCCGACAAAGGCGGCAAAGAGCCAGGGTTGGGGATTGAACCACGCGACCAACGCCAACAAGGTGCCCCAGCCGCCGTTCGCAACCACCTGCGCCCAATCGCGCCGACTGCCTTTCTCAAATTTTTCGGCGGCGACTTCGGCTTTCTTTTTCGGGTTATAGAGGGATAAGGCACTGGAAGCCACAAAAAAGGCGACCAGCAAGACCCCCCAGCCCCAGCCTCCCCCGCCGAAGGTCACTGCGCCCACGACTGCCGCGGCTACCGCGCCGCTTCCGCTCAACGCACGGCGGTAGTAGCCGCCCACTGCCATTGCCGCGCCAAGTAACACACCAATCAAAATTTGCAGTGTCGGAGTCATTCCCGGTACTCCGCCGGAGAGGGAACCGCAGGCTCATTCTCGCCCCCCATGCGGCGACGGGCGGTTTCCTTACGACCGACCGCTTTTACATGTTCCATCGCTTTTGCCAACCCGAAACGGGGCATATTGCCGTAAATACATTCGTATTGCCCCGCCTGCACCTGATAGGTTTCATGCCAAATCCCTACCGAGCCATCCGCCCCAACGCTTTTATTAAAGGTGCGCCATGCCGCCAGATGCGGGTCGGAGGGGTTCCGCGCAAAACGGTCAAGGTCTTCAAAAGAACGCCAGTATTGCACCACCGCCGCCCCACGCCAGTAATAGATTGGCTCGGCTGACAAAAAGCCTTTTTCGGGATGTTCGTACAAGGTTTGAATCATCGGCGGCATGGCACGGGCAGTCGAGACCCATTTGTGCAATGCCCACAATTTGTTAATGCGAAACCCAATTAGAAAGACCACAAACGGCTCATCGGTATGGGCGGTATACCGTCCCGGAAAAATTTGTGTCATTGCTCCCTCGGTGTTAAGGCTCTTTTTTAGGGGTGGTTTCTGTACTCCCGGCGGAAAGGGTAGCATCGGGTTGCAACAGTAAGAGGGCTTCCAGACTTCCCAATACCAGTACCAACGCCCCCACTGCTAACCATGAGAAGAGATGCCAAACCTGTAATGCGGCAAGCAGAGTGGCAAATAGCCCGACCCAAATCCCCTGTCGGACTGCAATCTGATACCCTTTGGGTTCTCCCCATCGCCGCGCCCACAACAGCCACGCCACCAATGTTCCCAGACTCCCAAATGCCAGAAAGAGGGCAAACAGGAAAAGCACCATATTCACCATCACATCCGGGTCGGTGTTCGTAATTAAGCGCAAGCCCAGCCAAATCGCGGCGGCGGCAACGGCAAACAATAGAAAAACGAATGCGGTGGAGCGCATCGGGTAGCGTGGGGTCGTGTTTGGAAGTGGCTTGTCCAAATCGAAAATCCTTCTTTAATGACATCTTGACTAACCTCTATTATAATCCTGCTACAGCAATTAACCATTGTCGAAAAGGATATAGAGGTTAGAGGTAGAGATAGAGAGGCTTGGGAATGAAATCCTTTTCAGAAGGGAAGGAGGTTCACCTTACTACCTCTCTATCTCTAACCTCTATCTCTAACTTGTATGAAACTGATCGGCTTGACGGGAAACATCGCCAGCGGCAAAAGCACGGTGGCATCGCTCCTCATCCAACGCGGGGCGGCGCATATTGATGCCGACGCTTTGGTACACGAAATGTACCTGCCCGGTACAGAAGTGACTGCCGCATTGGTGGAACAATTCGGGAATCGAATCCTGAATAACGAAGGGGCAATTGACCGCAAGGCATTGGGGGCGATTGTCTTTAGAGACCCTGCCGCCCTCCGATTCGTGGAATCCGTTACTCATCCCCGCGTTGCTCCCATGACGATGGAAAAAATTCAAGCCATTCTTGCGGAACGCACTCCACCCGCCATTGTGCTGGAAGCGGTCAAACTAATTGAGAGCGGACGATACAAAATGACCGATTCGGTCTGGATGGTGGTCAGCGACCCGGCGGTACAAAAACAAAGGCTGATGGAAAAGCGGGGCTGGAGCGAAGCCGAAGCCTTAGCCCGTCTCGCCGCCCAGCCGCCGATTGAACCGCGCCTTCCCTATGTTCATGTGCTGATTGAGAACAACGGAACTCTGGAAGCATTGGAAACGCAAGTCGAACAAAAGTGGCGTGAGGTTGTGGGGGTATAAGCGATCTTAGCCTCATGTCCCATAAAAGATGCGGGTGGAACAACAACCCACCCCCTAGCCCCCTCCGGGGAGGGGGAACCCGTTTTCCCTTTCTTCGGAGGGGGCTTATGAGAAGGAGTAAGCAGGGTGCAACGGTGGTGGAATAGTCATCCCTATCTGGTCAGTTGGCTGTTGTTGTCCATCGGTATGGTCGCCATTTTGTTGGTTGCCAGCCGCGATGTGCCGTTGGAGGCAATGCAACGGTTCTGGTTGGTCGTGGCAACCGTCGGGCTTGCCGCGCTTTGTGTTTGGATTCTTTCATGGGAAGACGAACCCGCCGATGGTGAGCCACACAGTCGCGCATAACAGCGCCAATTTACCTGTCAATGTGCGCCCCACCGACCCCGGACGGGATTTGGCGGCGGTGGCGTTTATTATTGAAGTCGCCTTTGCCGAGGAACTGGTTCCCGGCGCAGGGGCAATTACCCGCGAACTACGCTGGCTGGGGTCGCTCGGTCCGTTGGTGCGGTTTGTTTCTATTGCCGTGCCGGGGGTGGTGGATGTACTGGGCGGCTATGTGTGGGAAGATAACGGGCAAGTCGTGGGCAATATCAATATCACTGCCTCCGATTACGGCAACCGCCATTGGGTAATTTCCAATGTTGCGGTCTTACCCGCCTATCGTCGCCAAGGGATTGCCCGCGCCCTGATGGATGCCGCTATGGAACACGCCCGTATGCGGGGCGCAAGCCGAATCAGCCTGCAAGTACGCCACGACAATGTAGGTGCCCATCATCTGTACGAATCCCTCGGTTTCCGCACGGTGGATACCAATACCGAACTGTATGCCGAACGGGTACAACGCGCCGACCTTCCGGTTCCGATGTCCGAAGATGTGATGATTGTTCCGCCCGACCATGGACGGTGGTACGAGGCATACGAAGTCGCCCGCGCCGCCATTCCGGGCTATGTGCAACAATTGCGCCCTCTGCGCCCCGCCGCCTTTCGCCATCGGGAACGAACGTGGTGGGAACAGATTTGGGATTTCTTTATGGGAACCCCCCGCGAACGGTGGTGGGCAGAATACGAAGGGCGCACCGTCGGGCTGTTGACC
>CBKYSX010000183.1:0-7321 GCA_966690745.1 uncultured Ardenticatenales bacterium | reverse complement strand
GTGAGGGAACTCTCAATCAAGAGGGTACTGCCACCATTACGATTCCGTCAGGGCTGACCGGTCAGCCTGACCGTGCCCCTTCCAGCCAGGAATTGATGATTGAAACCAGCGTGCGCGATGTGAATGACCGTGAAGTGAGCGGGCGCACCGAGGTGGTTCTTCATGCAGGGGCTTTCTACATCGGCTTGCGCGGCGAAGAGTATTTTGGAACGCAGGGGCAACCTTTCTCCGTAAATATCGCTACCGCCGCTACTACCGGCGAACTGGTTGGTGGGCAACCGATGACGTTGGAATTGTACCGTCGTGAGTACAACACCGAACGACAAGAAAACAGCGATGGGAGTGCCACTTATGTAACGACGTATACCGACACTTTGGAGAGTACGTTAGATGTCACAACGGATGGGGAAGGATATGCAACCGCTAGAGTGGTGCCGGAGCAAGGTGGTTCTTATACCGTGGTGGCGGTGGGTGAAGACGCGCAAGGGAATGAAATCCGAAGTCGTTACTATTTCTGGGTGTCGGATGGCGAATATATCGGCTGGGGGGATTCTGCTGAAAATTCAATGCAGTTACGCGGCGATCAATTAACATATAGAGTTGGCGATACCGCACAGGTGTTGGTTCCGACCCCCTATGAAGGCATGACTGCCCTTATTACCATCGAACAAAACGGGATCATCCAAACAGAAGTGCGGGAACTGCCAACCACCGCTGAAATTATTGAAGTGCCTTTGACCGAAAGCATGATCCCCAATGTCTATATTAGCGTTGTAGCGGTGCGTGGGGCGGATGTCGGCGAAGGAATACCCGAATTTCGGATGGGGGTATTGAACTTACAAGTTGAACCCCGCGAAAAAACGCTGGATGTAGCACTGATTCCGCAAGTGGAAGACCCGAACACCGTTTTCCAACCGGGGGATATGGTGACCTACACGCTCCAAGTCACGGATAAAAACGGCAACCCGATAGCATCGGAAGTGTCGTTAGCGGTGGTAGATAAAGCAACGCTGGCATTGGCGTTGGAAAAAGCCCCCTCGTTGCTATCGGTTTTCTACCGCTTACGTCCCCTGTCCATCGTGACTGGTTCCGATTTGACCATCAATATCAACCGTCTAATCCGGTCGCTTGACCCGATTGTGGAAGGTGGCGGCGGTGGTGGTGGCGGGGGTGGTGAGGCATCGGGCTTGTCGGTACGGGACGATTTGGCAGATACCGCCTACTGGCAAGCCGATATTCATACCGATGAAAATGGTGAAGCGGAAATTTCCTTTACCTTGCCCGATAACTTAACCACATGGGTTTTAACCGCCCGTGCCATAACCTCCGACAGTACACTGGTGGGCGAAACCACCGGCGAATTGCTCAGTACCAAACCTGTGCTGGTGCGCCCGACCTTGCCCCGTTTTGTGGTACGCGGCGACCAATTTTTTGTGCGGTTGGTAGCGAATAATAACACCGATGAAACGTTGACTGCCATGTTGGGCTATACGGAAGAGGGGTTGACGCAGGTCGGTGATACTACCACCTCAGAGGAAGTGACGCTTCCGGCACGGGGGCAAGCCATTGTGGAATTTCCCGTAACGGTGGAGAATGTAAATGAGGTCACTATCATCGCCGAAGTGGTGGCGGGGGTTTACAATGACCGTGTTGCCTATACCCTGCCTGTCTACTATCTGACCGCTCCCGAAACCGTTGGCACAGGCGGGGTCGTGCGCCCCGGTGAAGGGGGCGCGGTAGAAACCATTCGGATTCCGCAGGGCGCGGAGCCAAATCAGGGAGAATTGACCGTCGAAGTCGCGCCCTCGTTGGCGGGAGCCACCCGCAACAGCCTTTTTGCCTTTGATGATTACGATTACCAAACCGTAGAGGCACGAACCAGTGCTTTATTACCCAACCTTGCCACCCATCGTGCCTTACAGGTAATGGAGTTGGAACCGTCCGATTTAGAAAGGCAACTGGCAGGGATGATACCGGGCGATCTGGCATTTTTAGCCAATGCCCAAAATAATGATGGCGGGTGGGGATGGTGGCCGCAAGATAATCGAAGCCAACCTTGGCTCTCCGCCTATACCTATCTGGCATTACAAACGGCGGCGCAAGATGGGTTTGAGGTATCCGACGAGGTCTTAGAAGCGGGCGTAGTCTATCTAAACCGTTATTTGGACCGCACCGGAGAGCGGCAGGATGACGAGATTTTGGATACACGCGCATTCATGCTGTATGTGTTGAACGAAGGCGATGCGGCAGAAGCAGAAGCGGTACAGGCACTTTTTGACCAACGTACCTTCTTAAATGCTGATGGCAAAGCCTTCCTTCTGCTGGCATTGGACAATGGCGGTGGGAATCGCTCTCAGGTACAGACCCTTGCCGCCGAACTGACGGGATCTGCCAAATTAAGCGCGACCGGCGCATTCTGGGAAGACCCCAATCCTGATTTCTTCGCGCTGGATTCAACCTTACGTACCACCTCCGTTGTTCTACGTGCTCTGGTGCGGGTGGAACCCGAATACGCGCTTTTGCCTCAAACGGTGCGTTGGCTGATGCACGCCCGACAGGGAGAATGGTGGGAAGGTAGTCACACGACTGCATGGGCAATCTGGGGCTTGACCGACTTTATGGTGGCAACCGGCGAACTGGATGGGAATTTCAGCTATGAAGTCGCGCTCAATGACGATGTAATCTTGAGCGAACGGGTGACGGAAGAAACCATTACCGATCCCATCAGCCTGACGGTAGCCATTGCCGATATGCTGTTGGACGGCAACAATCGCCTGATTCTTACGCCGCAACCACCATCGAACAACGACATGCAGGGGCGGCTCTACTATCAGGCATGGCTTAACTATGCTCTGCCGATAGCAGACAGCCCTTCCCGTTTTGAAGGAATACAGGTGTCGCGCACCTATGAACGCGCCAACCCCAATACCTTTATCAGTACGGGGGTTGAAGTATCGGAGGTGGCTCCCGGTGACGTAGTGTTGGTGCGTGTCACGCTGAATGCACCCAACGACCTTACCTTCCTGACACTGGAAGACCCGATTCCGGCAGGCTTTGAAATTGTAGACCGTGGCCTTGCCACCAACAGTCAGGCGGCGGACGGACCGGATATAGATCGTACCGACCCGAACGGCGGCATCTTCTGGTACGATGGCTGGTCGCAAACAGTGATTCGGGATGAAAAAGTAGCACTGTTTGCCAATATCTTGCCGCGTGGGACGTATGAATACACCTACCTGATTCGGGCAGTGGTACCGGGTGAGTTCGGGGTATTGCCCACCTATGCCTACCAAACCTATCATCCTGAAGTATTCGGACGGGGTGAGGGAATGGTCTTTACAGTCAGAGAGGAATAGCAGGGGATTTCAGCCAGCCTACCGTGAGGTTCGGGTTTCTCCACTCACGGCTACCGATAAGCTAACGAAATTGTAGGTTGTTGTTGTGGTCGTTCAGCTTATTGGTAGCCGCCAGTGGAGTGCAACGGAACTGGCGGGCGGGGAGGTACTACAAAGAATGGTCTTTGGAGCCAATTTTTAAGACAATGAAACTGCAAGGGTTGTCGGGCGGGTGTAGCCTTCCTGTGCCGCTGTTAAATCCAATCCGGGGGTTAAGAGTCGTTCGGCGGCAAGGAGAGGCGTATAAGCCATCCGCCGTGCCGCATAGCCATTTATGACCTTGAGGTAATACCCGCAATTATCGCAGACTAATACACGATAGAGATCATCTTCACTGTTGTAATAGCCGCGTCGTTCTTCATCATTTTCCCCACAAAAAAGACAAGCATCCCGTACAATGCTCCATTCGGTACTACAGCGTTCGCAGATACAGCGATAGCGAGACTTCTTTTCGTCATACTGCGCCATATCTGCCCACCCACCACAAATAGGGCAGTAGGAATGTCGCCATTTGTCAGGGATTTCGGTTTGAACTGCCTCCGCTACTCTTTCTAAGTAAGGGGCAATGGCGTTTGCCAACAGCGCATCAATGACCGACCCCAACCCTGCGCTCCCGGTACGATACCATTTTTCTCCAGCCTCTACTACTTCCTGTGCAGAAAGGGCTTCCAATTCGTCCAAGGCGCCGGGGTCTTGTCGTTCCCACAATTCTGCGATGCGGGTGAGCCAAGCGAAGAAGGGTTGTTCCTGAATCCCCAAATGGTGACATTGAAGCAAAGGGGTTGTGAGGGAAGTCGAAAGGGCAGTATAAGGGGGTAGTGAAAGGGTGGCTTTATAGCTTTCGCGCAAGCGAAAAAGTTGCTCGTAGAAAGCAAATAACCCGCTTTCGTCTTCGCGTTGGGCGGCATGAAGCAGACTTAACAGGGCAGAGGAGTGGGAATCCATGAATAAAAAAAGTGTGGTACAGAGTTGCACCACACTTTAGCATTTCAAATTTGGTTTGACGAATCTAAAGGGCGTTTCTTATTCGCCGCGCCCTTCCAAATAGGTAACGGCATCTCCAACACTTTTGATTTCTTGAGCTTCGTCGTCGCTAATTTCGCCGCCGAACTCTTCTTCAAACGCCATAATCAATTCGACCAAATCCAGCGAGTCCGCCTTCAGGTCGTCGCGGAAGCTGGCTTCCATTTTAACTTCCTCGGCATCCACACCGAGTTGGTCTACAATAATATCACGGACTCGTTCATAGACGGTTGCCATTGGAGACAATCCCCTTTCGTGTTTGACTGTTTTTGCTCTCGCACCGAGCGACAGATAGAACTATGTTCTTAATCGGGCAGTATAGCACGGCTTGTCGGTGCGTCAATCAACAAGCAAAAACACCACGAAGGGCAAACAGATACGCAATCCCGGCAGTTCCATAAGGTATGGTGCCGGGTGTCTGCCGATATCGTATTAATTGCGATAGCGGAATACGATGCGTCCACGCTCCAGGGCGTAGGGGGAGAGTTCCAAACGAACTTTATCACCGAGGGTGACCCGGATATAGTTTTTGGTCATTTTGCCGGACAGGTACCCGAACAGCGTTTGCCCGTTTTCCAATTCCACCCGGAACATCCGGTTGGGTAACGCTTCGGTAACAATCCCATCCACAAACAGTTTTTCTTCTTTGGTCTTCGACACGTACGCCTCCTATTGACCTTAAAAAACGCGGGCATTGCGCCCGCGTTTCATTTCTTCGGCACTTCATTCCGTTGATTATGGTTATTGTATGCAGAGCTACCTATATTGTCAAAAAGTGAACATACGTTTTTATAACAAATTTGGCATACTCTATAGGCACAATACGGCTATTTTGTGTAGAAGTGATTGCTTTTTTTGTATCAAATGTGTTACACTATTTATACTATTTAATGTAACAAAGTGCATTTCACGGAGGGGCGATGGATGATACCTCCGGGAATGATATTCCGGCAGACACTCCATGATTGGTAAACGTGGCACCCTCTATTGGCTGATCATCCTTCTGCTAACGGTTAGTGGCTGTTCGATTCCTGCAATGTCGGGCGGGGGTTCCATTCCCTTCACCGAAATTTTTGAGAATCGGAGCGATGATGAATATCGGTTGGTCCGCACTCAGGAATTGGATGTGGATGGGGATGATCAAGATGAATGGGTGGTTATTTACCAATTCGACCCCACACAACGGGAAGATTGGGATAATGCGCCGATGCAGGCAGTGGTCTACGACGCGATTAATTGCGACCCGCCTATGATTCAACGGTGGCTGTTACCCTTCCCTGATAACGATACGATAGGGGAGGGGGATGTTGGCACGGCAGGGGTGGAAGATTGGCTGGCGAACGGGACGACCACCATCAGCCCCATAAACGAGCTCATTTTGCAAAGCGAAGGGGCGGTGAATGTCTTATCGTTATGGCGATGGCGGGACGAGTTGCAAAACCCCTGTCTGCCGCCCGATACCACAAAACAGGGCTTTCAATTACTGGGTTTTTTCCGTGCCAACGGGATGATTGAATACAACGATGAGAATAAAATCATTACGACCTACCAACGCACCCAATACGAACGGAGCCAACTGGCGATTAAAAGCAGTTACGCCCCGAACCGTGATGCCAACGGCGCGGAAAGTTATGTGGATGGCAACGGCGACCCCAAACGCCCCGATGAGCAGACCATAGATTTTATGTACGGAATGCCGGTGTCGCCTGTGGATTCCCCTTTCCCTGAAAAAGCGGTAGCGGCATTCTATCTTTCGATGGGCGTAGATCGCAACAATGCCTTCGCCCAGAGTTTTTTAACCCCCGAACTGCAACCCTTGTTCAATGAGAGGCAATGGGGGACGGGGTACACCCCCGGACAACTCAAACGGGTTCTGATCTACTCCATTTCCTATACCCCCGACCGTGAAGCGGAACTCGCCCGCCTTGACCGCACCGTTAGAATTACGGTGGTTCCGGTTGACCTGAATAACCAACGGCAGGAGGGGCGTGAAATCACCCTGCGTTTAAAAGGCTACCCGATTCCCAATTCGCAGGATTGTGAATGGCGCATCGCCGAAGTGACAGGCGTGGTGGTAACACCGGGATTGGGACTAAATGACATCAACGCCCGTGTAGTGGAACTCGCGGCAGTGTTACGTTAAGGTTCCCGCCAAGGATTTTATGGAAGTAATGCCATCTGTAGGGGCGGTGCCTCGTGCCTGCCCATGTTTGGCAACAGCGGGTGTGTGCGATGCACATGGGTATCACCCACAAGGGTAAGCCCATGGAGGGGTACGGGATTTAATTCCTAATCTCCATTAAACACCGGCGAACAGAGAATCAGACAAACACCCTAAAAAATGCCATTCTTCGACCACGAACTTACGAATTATCTCCACGAGGGGCGCGGCGCAACGATTGAGTTTTTGCCCGACCAAAGCCACGCCGCCCAAATTGCCGAGAGCATCGCCGCCTTTGCCAATGCCGAAGGGGGCGTTTTGCTATTGGGGGTAACGGCAAAGGGCGTTGTGACGGGGGTGGATGACCCGGATGAGTTAGAGTTGACGGTATTAAAGGCACTGGCATTGATTGAGCCGCCGTTGGGAAATCCGGCAGTGCCCGAAGTCGTGGAATATGACGGGCATTCCCTTGTCGGGGTGCGCGTGGCGCGGGCGGTGGAACGGGTACATCAGGTGCAGGGGCGGTTTTTGCAACGGCAGGGGGCAGACAACGTACCGATGGGGAGTTCGGCAATTCAACGGTTGTTATTAGAACGGCGGGATTTGCCCTTTGAACGCATGGTTCCCGACGGGGTTGAAACCCGCGATGTCAGCCGTGTCGCGATTGAACAATATATAGATGATTTGCCCGATTTTGATATGGCGGCGACAGGATTGCAACAACGGATGTCCGATTTGCTTC
>CBKYSX010000182.1:0-7322 GCA_966690745.1 uncultured Ardenticatenales bacterium | reverse complement strand
TGGCGCTGTTGGCATTGGCGGTCTCTTTTTGGGCGGGGAATGCGATCTTAGGGCGGGCGGTGCGAGATACGATTCCCCCGGTTGGGTTGGCGTTTTGGCGGTGGTTGGTTGCCTTTCTCATTATTCTGCCCTTTGGCTGGCGGCACGTTCGAGGGGAATGGCACATCGTCCACCGTTCATGGCGTATCACCCTTTTGCTCTCATTTCTGGGGATCACGCTTTTTAACACCCTACTCTACACCGCCCTACGCTTCACCACTGCCGTGAACGGAACGTTGCTTCAATCGGCAATGCCCGTTTTTGTGGTTGCCTATTCCTACTTTTTCTTTCGCGATGGAATGACCCCGCGCCAAATCGTGGGCTTATTGCTTTCTTTGGTGGGCGCGGTGGTGATTGTGGCGCAGGGGAGTTTACAGGTGCTAACCACCTTCACCTTTAATATCGGGGATATACTGGTGGTGATTGCGATTGTCACCTATGCCGCTTACACTGCCCTGCTCCGTTTGCGTCCTCCCGTCCACCCGCTGACCTTTTTGATTGTCACCTTTGCGATGGGAACGGTGATGTTGCTCCCGCTCTATATCTGGGAGATGGGGCAGGGGTTGTTTGTCCCGCCTACTTTAACAACGGTATGGGCAATCGCTTATGTTGCCGTTTTCCCTTCGATTGTTTCCTATCTTTTTTACAATTACGGCGTAGGACAGGTGGGTGCGAACCGGGCGGGGGTTTTTATCCATCTCAACCCTGCAATTGCTTCGATTTTAGCGGTGGTCTTATTGGGCGAATCTTTCCAATGGTTTCATCCGGTTGGATTTGGCTTGATTTTGTTAGGAATTATGCTGGTGGCACAGCGCAAAAAAGGCTAGGCATTACCCTCGTTTTTCCCTGCCGGGATGTACCTTCTACAGGAATACCAATCAAACGAATTGAAAATAGGGCTGTACCCTATTTTCGCTGAAACCTTATGCTGGAACGAATGATGAGTACGCCCGATGAACGGGCAGAAGATACGCAAGGGGTTGTGCGCCGTTTGTGGGGGTATATGGCTCCCGAATGGCGGATATTATTGGTTGTACTGTTCTGTATGATTCTGAACGGGGCAAGTCAGGGGTTGGCTCCGGCTCTCATCGGGCAGGCGGTAGACCAATTCATCACGCAGGGGGATCGTGCGGGGCTGGCACAGACCATGGGCTGGCTCTTCGTTGCCTATATTGCCGGGCTGATTGGCTTTGTCGGGCAAACCCGCCTCATGGGAGAAGTCAGCCAACGGGTGCTAAAACGGCTCCGCCTTCAAATTTTTGAGCATATCCAACGGCTCTCCCTACGCTTTTTCGACCAACGGGAGGCGGGGGATTTGATGAGCCGTCTGGTCAATGATACTGAAGTGATTGGAAGCCTCTTTTCGGGTGCATTGGTACAGGCATTGGGCGCATTGTTTAGTATTGGCGGAATTGTGGTGGCGATGTTAGTGTTAAATGTCCCTTTGGCATTGGTATCTTTCATTATGATTCCCGTCATGTTCAGCGTCACACAGGTGTTCTCGCGGCGGGCGCGGAAGGTCTATCGGGAAACGCGCCAAACCATCGGGGATGTGTCCAGCGACTTACAAGAGGACATTGGCAGTGTGCGCGAAGCGCAAGCGTTTAACCGCACCCAACAAAACATTACCCGTTTTCAACAATCTAACGCCGCTAACCGGGACGCAAACGTTCGTGCCGGGGGGGTGACTGCCGCCTTTGCCCCTACGATTGATGTCTTATCCACGATTGCTACCGCAATGGTGGCGGGGATGGGGGGCTATCTTGCCTTTAATAATTTTGTTTCGGTAGGGGTCGTGGTTGCTTTCTTGACCTTTGTGGAACGGTTTTTCCGTCCAATTCAACAACTCTCCACTCTGTATACCCAGATTCAATCTGCCTTTGCCGCCAGCGAACGGGTCTTTGAATTGCTGGACACGGACCCCGACATGAGCGACAAACCAAACGCGCCCGACATGCCTCCGATTCACGGGCATGTGCGTTTTGAAGATGTGTCGTTCGGATATAAAGAGGGCAAGAAAACGGTAGATGGCTTAACTTTTGAGGCACGTCCGGGCGAAACTATTGCCATTGTCGGACCGACAGGAGCCGGAAAAACAACGCTCGTCAATCTCGTTCCCCGCTTTTATGATGTGGACGGCGGGAGGATTACGATTGACGCGCAGGATGTGCGCGATGTGACGCGCCAAAGTTTGCGCCGCCAAATTGGAGTCGTGCCGCAGGACGCATTTTTGTTTGCGGTATCGCTGGCAGACAATATTCGCTATGGACACCCCACTGCTTCGATAGATGAAGTCATAGAGGCGGCAAAAGCGGCGCGGGCACATGATTTTATCATGGCTCTGCCGGATGGGTATGATACGCTATTGGGGGAACGGGGTCGCACGTTAAGCCAGGGACAACGGCAATTATTGGGGATCGCGCGGGCGTTGCTGGCACAACCCCGATTGCTCATTCTGGATGAAGCCACCGCCAGCGTAGACACCCGTACCGAACGATTAATTCAGAGTGCCCTAGAGGAATTATTGGCGGGGCGCACTGCGTTTGTCATTGCCCATCGTCTTTCCACCATTCGCAACGCCAATCAAATTCTGGTGCTGGATGCAGGTAAAATTGTGGAACAGGGAACGCACGATGAATTACTGGCACAGGGCGGGTTGTATGCCGACCTGTACCATAAACAGATTCGCGCGGTGGCGTAACCATTACCCTATTTCTCCGCGTATCCCCATATCAAAAACAAAGGGTCGCTGACATACGGGTCGGGGGAGTGGTCTTCGGCTTGAATATCGCGGAACGCTTCGGAAGCCTGAAAATAGCCCGCCACCAGTTGAATGTGTTGCTGGTCATTGGAGCCGAGCCACACGGCAACGGCTTTGGTGGGGAAACAGCGATTGGAAATGGCGACATAAAAGGGTGCACCCGGTTTCAGCACCCGCGCCACATCCTGAAAGACCCGGATGGGCTGGGTCATATATTGCACACTGACCGAACAAATCACTGCATCAAAAAAGTTATCCTCATAGGGCAATTGCGGGGTGATATTCAGATTATGAACGAGGGTATGGGACAATTGCGGGTTCTCATACATTTCCTCCTCGTTCATACCCAACCCATAAACCTCCAACCGCTTTAGTTTGGGCAGGTGGGAACGCCACGCGCTCATCAAATCCAACACCCGCATATCGTCCTGTAGGTGTGCGTTGTAAAAATCCCGAAGTGAGGCAATCGCATCATCATCGAGATGCACTACCTTGCGCGGGATTTGATAAAATTGTTCGTCGGCACTTTCTTCCAGCCGTTCAAACCATTCGTCGGGAAACCGTTCCGTAGTGGTCGGCATTCCTTGCTCCTTGAGGATGTCCATTCTTTTCTCGTTAGTGTGTAAAGTGTGGCGAAGATGGCAAGAAAAGACAAGTTTACCGTGAGCAAGAGCCGGATAGAGGGGTAGGTACACGCAAAGGGGGGCATCTGGAGGGCTACCTACCTTACCCACCTTACCTACCTCAGTACAAAGGAGGTCAATCCCATTGTCCTGCTACGATTGTGCCGGAGATTGAATCCCCAACACGCGCATGACGAAGCCCGTCAACAATTGAATCGTTTTTTGTTTGCCGGTGCGGTGTGGCAAACGGGAAATCGCCCGATTATACGAAATCAGAGCGTCCATCCACGCCCCCCGTTGCAATTGCACCTGTGCCAAAACCTTCAATGTGTCCGCTTCGTAATCCTCTTTGCCGAGGGTATAGAACATATCGGCGGCTTGCTGAAGTAGGGATTCCGCCTGATCCGCCGCACCACGCCGTTTCATCAGCATCGCAAGGTTGCCCAGCACTTTGGCTTTACCCGTATCATCCCCCAACTGCTCAAACAGAATTAATGCTTCTTCGTAAGCGGCTTGGGCATCGGCAAGGTTGCCCATCCTTTGGTGCGCCACGCCCATATCCAACAAAGCACTTGCCTCCCCCCGCGCATCCCCCAGACTCCGCCAGACATCGCGGGTTTCGCTAAAGGCGGCAACAGCAGTTTCATATTCTCCCCGGTCATACGCTCGGCGACCTTCTTCGGACAGTTGTTCACCCATTAGAAAATTCCTCGCTTAGTTGATGCGTGATGCGTGACCAGCATTGGAAGCACAAGTTGCTAAAATTGCCATGATTGATTTCTTACAAGTTTGTTTCAGAAAACGTAGAACTTTTGCCTAACGTCATGCACCACGCAACATTTAACTTCTATACATCGCCACCCGTACCCGCATTTCCGTCCCTTCGCCGGGTGCAGAGGCAAGGTGGTAATCGGCATCAATCAACTCGGCGCGTTCGCGCATATTTAACAGCCCCAAACTCCCGGTACGTTCATATCGTGCCTGTACGGTGGTCATATCGAACCCCACGCCGTTGTCACGCACCCGCAGAACTAAATGCTCTTGCTCTACTTCCCCTTCAATGGTGATAACGGTGGCGCGGGCATGTTTACGGGCGTTGCCGACGGCTTCCTGCACAATATCAAACAGAGTGCGCTCCACTTTGGGGTCCATGCGGGGTAAATCGGGGGGCAGGGCAGATGTCACCATATCCGTGCGGTGCCGTTCCTGATTGACCCGTTCGACATAGGCTTCCAATGCGGCAACCAACCCCTGCGTTTCCAACACCACCGGGCGCAATTGAAAGAGTATCGTGCGGGTTTCCCGCATGGCGCGGTTGGCAAGTTCGCCCAAATCGTCCAATTCGGCGTACAGCATTTCCGGTTTGCGTCGCGCCAGTAATTTGGCATGTTCCAAACTCATGCTCATGGCGGCAATCAGTTGTACTGCCCCATCATGCAAATTGCGGGACAATTCGCGCCGGATTTCTTCTTGCGCCGCAATAATCCGGTCCCGCTCCTCCCGTAAATTGCGATACAACCGTGCATTTTCGACGGATATAGCGGCTTGGCTGGCAATGGTCAAGAGCAATTCCAGGTCTTCATCATCAAAGCCATCCCCTTCGCTCTTGTTCAAGACTTGCAGAACCCCGATGACCTCACCCTTCATTTTCATCGGCACACACAAAATATTGCGTGTCAGGAAACCGGTACGAATGTCCACATTGCGGTTGAAACGGAAGTCATGGTCGGGACTGTTCACGATGACAGGAGTACCGTGTGTGGCAACCCAACCCGCGACCCCTTCACTTTTGGGCATTCGATAGCGTTGTAATTGTTCCCCTTTGGCTCCGTGCGCCACTTCAAATACCAGATAATCGGGGTCGTGGGGGTCTACCAGCATCAACGTGCTGGCATGGGCGCGCATGGCTTCCGCGACCAATTGCATCGTGTCGTGCAACAGTTTTTGCAAATCTAGCGTCCCCGCGAGCGATTGCCCTACTTCGTAGAGTAACCCCAATCGTTCCAAACGGGCGCGGGTGCTATCCAGCGATTGCAACACATCCAGATGATTGCCTGCAACACCGCACAACGTCCGTAATTGCTCAAATTGAGCGGCGTGGAGTTTTGCCCCTGGCGGCAATAACAAACAGGCATTGCCCACTAAGGTTTCCGCATTGTTGAGGGGTAATTTAATCAGGGTGTAGCGGCTGGGAAGCAGGGTCTGGGCGGGAGATTCGATTTGCCCGCCCCCATTTTGATGCAATCGTTTGAGTAATACCTTCTCCCACTGATCTATGGCATGAAGCGCGTCATTGGGCAATACACCGCGCCGCATATAGCGGGGCGCACGACTGCGGGTTCCCGGCAGGAACAATGCCCCGCCTTCCGCGCCGCTGATTGCCAGCAATCGCTCCAGGGTGGCTTCCATGACTGTATGAAGGTCCCGCAATTGGAGAAGGCTAAGAATGTCTAAAGTTGGGGTCGCCGTGTTCATAAAAATACGCATTCCGGGTTTGGAATACGTTCCGATACAGGGATGATGCGTGGCTAATGACGCAAGTATATCAGGCGCAACAACGGGGGACAATCAACCCTAAGTCTCGGTTACTCTAAAAATTCCTGAATACTCATCGCCAGCCGAGCCATATTCACTTTTTGTAAAGGGTGGGGCGTACCGGGGAGGACTTCAAATTGACCGTTGGGCAAAGATTGAAAGGCGGAAAAACTTTCCGCCACCCCTGCGGTGCTGTCCCGATCCCCGACCATTACCCGCACCGGATGGGCAATTGTTGCCAAATAGTCTGCTGTTAGCCCATTCGTCTCATGGTTGGCGCGAAGCAGGTTTTGTGTTTGAGCCACCACCATTTCCCACCCGACCGCTTGATGTTGTTGTGCCAATGCCTCCACAAAACGGGGTACCTTTGCTTGCATGGTGGCAGGGTCTGCCATGCGAAGTTCCCGTTCCAATGTGGCTTCATCCCACAGATAGCGGGTTCCCAAGGTGATGACTCTTTCCACCCGGTCAGGGTGGAGCCTGGCTACCATACAGGCAACGTAGCCGCCCAAACTGTAGCCAAAGATGTTGGCGCGGGGGATGTTATGTTCATCCAGATAGGCGATCACGTTTTCGACGAGGTGTTCCGCCCGTAATGAACGATGGGGTGCAGGCGTATCACCATGTCCTTCAAAATTGAAGGTGTGAACGTTGAAGGGTTCCGCCAGATGGGGGCGAAGCGGGTCGAATTGTTGGTGGGTGGCAAGTGCGCCATGCAGACAAAGCAGGGGTAGCATAATAAGTATTGAGAAATGCGAAATGAGAAACGAGAATAGTCTGCCTACCGACTTCTCGTTTCTCATTTCCCGAACGATGGGCGACCATGAGGGTACGCCCGTTCAGATTCTACAACCACGCCATCATCATAATTTAGCGTTTGGAACGTGGTGATTTGCTGGCTTTTCCTGGTTTCGTTGTTTTTGCAGGTTTCTTATCCCATGTCGGCTTTGTGCTTCGGGTCGGTTTGCCTGCGGTTGCTACCGTGGGATTAATTTTGCGTCCGCGAATGGTGGAGCGACGGAGCGATTGGAGAATCCGATCCAGATGGTTGGAGGGCACATCCACCAGCGTGAAATGGTCGAACAGTTCAATCGCGCCAATCATGTGACCGGGAATATCGGCTTCATTGGCTATCGCGCCCACAATATCTCCGGGGCGCACTCCTTCTTCCCGCCCTACATCCAGGAAAATCTGGGTCATGCCGCGCCCCGGTGCAACCGCACCTGTTGTTCGTACTTGTTTTTTAGGGGCGGGTTTGCCTTTGTCTGCACTGGAAGCTACAGAAGGGGTGGGTTCCTCTACTTCCGCCAGCGGGTCATTCTCCACCAGCGACCGGATCGACGGCATGCGCCGCGTGCCGGGCG
>CBKYSX010000181.1:0-7340 GCA_966690745.1 uncultured Ardenticatenales bacterium | reverse complement strand
TGATAGAGTCGGGAGACCTTATGAACACTCTGACCGAAATTAAATTTGTGCCTGCCGTAGAAACCCATCCTATCTCTATGACGGATTCGGCGGCGACCGTCGTTCGCAACCTATTGCAAGAAAAGAATATCCCCAGCTATATGCTTCGCGTCTTTGTCGCGGGCGGTGGTTGTTCGGGAATGCAATACGGGATGGCATTTGAAGCCGCCCCCCGTGATGGCGATGCGGTGATGGAACTGCACCCCGGCGTAAAAGTCGTGGTAGACCCCATGAGCGCGGGCTATTTGATGGGCGCGAATATTGATTATGTAGATAGTTTGATGGGCGGCGGTTTCCGCATTGATAACCCGCAAGCCGTCAGCAGCTGTGGCTGTGGTCACAGTTTCCGCACCGCCGGAAGCCAATCGGCGAGTGCCGGAGCAGGCGGTGGCTGTGGTAGTGGGGCATGCGGTCACTAAACTATTGAACCCTTTGGGCGAGCATACCCCCGTGGTAGGCTCTGAAATTGCAAAGAAGCGCGGGGCGGTCAGGGGAACCTACACCGCCCCGTTTTCGTAGGTCAAAGCAAAAGAACAAAATCCTTCCGAATTTCGTTCTTTCACCAGAATCAGTTAACCTGCTTGAGCAGGCTTCCCATATTAGCATTGGGTTTCAACCCTATGTTGACTTCTCAACCGATTCGGATAGGATTCGTGGGTGCAATAAAATTGCACCTATTCAGACAATGAACAGGCAGAACGAATTTCGGGGTTGAGTGTTTTGTTCAACTACGGCACTCAATAAAACAGATTCTGCCGACTCATGGAGGGCACTTTGCGCGTACTATTGGTCAACCCAAAGTTTCGCCTGCCGATTGATACCCGCACTACCCCACATTTGGGGTTGGCGTATTTGGGCGCGGTAACGTTACAACGGGGCGACGATTGTAAAATGTATGATGCGGACGTAGAAACTCAACCATTCGAAGAGTTTCTTTTGGAGTTCCGCCCCGAAATTGTGGGGATTACGGCAAACACCCCGCAGGTGAAAGAGGCATGGCGCACCGCCCAAAAGGTGAAAGCGACCTTGCCGGGTACGCCTGTGGTGATTGGTGGTCCGCACCCCAGCGTGCTTTCCGAAGAAAGCGCGGCGCGCCCCGAAATTGACATTGTGGTACGCGGCGAAGGCGAAGCGGTCTGGGTGGAATTGCTGGACCAATTGGAAGCGTTGAAAGCGGAAAACCCCGACTACACCGCCACCGACTGGCTCACCACCGGTTCGCCGTTGGGCAAAATATTCGGCATCACCTATCGCACTGTCGAAGGCAAGATGCAATTGCGCCCCGAACACCCGCCGATTGATGATTTGGATTCCCTGCCGTGGCCCGCGTATGAGCTCTTCAAAATGGAGCATTACACCAACCTGCAACCCGCCACCGACGCGATTGATGGCGCACGCAGTTTCTCGGTGATGACCAGCCGTGGCTGTCCCTATCGCTGTACCTTCTGCTCCCAATCCATCATGCCCCAGAAATGGCGTTGCCGTTCTGCCAAAAATGTGGCGGACGAATGGGAACATCTGGTACGCGAATATGATGCCCAGGAAATCGGCGTGTTGGACGACAGCGCGAATATCCGCGTTGACCGCCTGCACGAAATCGCCGATGAGCTCATCAAGCGCAAAATCAACCACGTTCCCTGGATTTTCGTCAACGGGATTCGCGGCAACCTTGCCACCGTTGAACTCCTCGGACACCTGAAAGAAGCGGGCTTGAAGCGGACTGCCTTTGGTGTGGAATCGGGCGACCCCGATATTCTGATGTCCATTGACAAACGGATTGACCACGACACCATCCGCGACGCTTTCAAGAATGCCAAGAAGGTCGGTCTGGAAACCATCGGCTTCTTCATCATCGGCTTGCCCGGTGAAACCGAAGAAAGCATGGAGAAAACCATCATGTTTGCCATTGAGGTAGACCCGATGATTGCCAACTTCTCCATGATGACTCCTTACCCCGGCACGAAGGTTTACGAAATTGTGAAACGCAAGGGGCGGATGCTGGTCCATGACTGGGACGATTACGTCTTCTTTGATGGACGTGCCCGTTACGAAATGGGCGACATGACCGCCGAACTGGTGGAACGCAAATGGAAAGAGGCATACCGCCGCTTCTATCTGCGCCCCAGCCGCGTGGCAAAAACCGTTGCCCGTAAAGATTTCTGGATCAACTTCAAACGCACCAGCAAGGTGGCGTTCCGTACCCTCTTCCCGCAACAGGTGAAGAAGGAACTTGCCGGGGAACTTGGCAAGGTTAAAGTATAGATAGCGTAACCGCCCTGCGGTTTCATAGTGCAAAGTAAAGAGAGGAGAACGGAGAGAAGAGAGAATTGTTCCTTATCGCTCTCCGTTCTCCTCTCTCCACTCTCTAGGATATGCACTATGCACTTTTAGGGCAGTTGCAATGGTTTGGAGATACCGATGCGTGTACTACTAGTCAGCCCGGAATCGAAAGTATGGACATCACGCCAGCAAATCCCGTTGGGGATTGGCTATCTGGCGGCGGTGTTGCGCGATGCCGGACACGACGTTGGGATTTTTGACGCGGCGGTGGAAGATGAAAGCATCTTCGATTTCTTTGAACGCACCAACTATGAGGTGGTGGGGATTACCGCCACCACGCCCCTGATTTACGAGGCGTGGACGGTGGCGGAAGAAGCCAAACGGCGCGGCATGTGGACGATTCTCGGCGGGGCGCACCTTACGATCATGCCGATGGAGAGCATGGAAAAATCCTTTGTGGATTTTGTGGCGGTGGGCGAAGCCGAAGATACCCTGCTGGAACTCGTCACTGATGTCGAGCAGACCGGCGGTAAAAATCTGGGCAATATCGCGGGATTGGTCTGGCGTAACGAGGCGGGCAAGGTGATTATGAACCGCCCGCGTGTGCTGGATGGCAACGTAGACCGTTTTCCCTTCCCCGCGCACGACCTTTTCAAAATTGACCGCTACACCAACCTGCAACCTCTCACCGATGGGTTAGACCCCCACGCCCGCTCCTTTATTATCATGACGAGTCGGGGCTGTCCCTACAAGTGTAGCTTCTGCTCCAAACCGGTCACAGGCGATACGTGGCGGATGCGCTCGGTTGAAAACGTGATTGAGGAATGGCGCTGGCTGGTGCATGACCTGAAAGCCACCGAAATCGGCGTGACGGACGACATCTGGAACATGGACATGGTTCGTGCCAAAGAACTGTGCCGCCGTTTGGTGGAAGAGAAACTGAACCACATTCCGTGGGTTACGGTTCACGGCATGAAAGTGAACCACACCGACCTTGAACTGTTCCAGTTGATGAAAGCCGCCGGATGTAAGCGGGTCGGCTTTGGCGTGGAAAGCGGCGACGAGTACATTCTGAAGAAAGTCATCCGCAAATCCCAAACGCTGGACATGGTGCGCGAAGCCTTCAAGAACGCGAAAGCGGCGGGCTTGCAAACGATGGGCTTCTTCATCTTCGGGATGCCCGAAGAAACCGCCGAAACGATGGACAAAACCATCAATTTCGCGCTGGAACTGGACCCCGAACTCGCCAACTTTATGATTGCCGCGCCGTTCCCCGGCACACGGATGTATGACCTGTTGGAAAAACACGGCAACATCTTCAGCGAAGATTGGCACGATTTCGCCATTCACGACCAGAAAGCCCGCTTCCAGATTGGCGACCTTGACCCGCAGTTGGTGGAAGAAAAATGGCACGAGGCATACCGACGCTTCTACCTGCGCCCGCAACGGCTCTGGCAACGGTTCATCTCTAAAGATACGTGGGTGAATGCCCCCGAACGTATTAAAGATGCTCAGCGAATGTTCCTCAGCAAAGCCAAAGGGAATAAGGGCAACGCGGTTCCGGCGATTGGCAAAACCGAAGGTGCGTATCAATAGGAGTGCGTATTCCGTCGTGCGTAGTGCATAAAAACCAAAGACCCCGCGTTTCCATTAATGGAAATGCGGGGTCTTTTTTGTGCAATTTACAACAACGGCAACGGCGGGTGGGTGTGCCTTCTGCATTCCATAGACCCTGGTAATGGACCACCCACCCCTACAATTGGTATGAAACGAATGTGTTGCCTTTGCAAACGGCGGGTGGGTCTGCGCTCTCCATTCCATAGACCCTATAATGGACGACCCACCCCTACAAACAACCACAATAGAATAAATCTTGTACCATTACCTGTAGGGATGTTTTGTCGGAGTTACGGAACCATCCTTACCAAATCTATCTGTAGGGGTGGGTCGTCGGAATGGCGCAACTATCCTTACAGAAGGCAGACCCACCCGCCGTTCGGGAGAATGTCATCATCATTTCGTTTCGGTTATTCATCATCCATCGGAAACGGGTGAGGATGGTTTGGATGTAACCGATCCAATTCCCATTTCAAAGGGTTTTCCACAATGTAGTGGCGAATATAAAAACGTTCTTCATCATCCTGAATAATATGGTCGTAGTATCCTCGTTGCCAGACCCGTGCCCCTTTCATTTGTCGTAGCCGATTGATATGCCGTCCCGAAAAACTTTTGAACCATCGAACAACCTCGGAGAGATGGGGGCGCGGCACATCCGCTTCGTCCTCTGTAAGTTTGATAATCCCATGCACATGATTGGGCATAACCACAAATTCACCCAATGACAGGTTCGCATAATGATGGGGCAGGGCATTCCAACATCGCTTTACCAGAACGCCAAACGGCAATAAAACCACTTTTCGATCCTCAATATTGCTAAGGTAGGGGTCGCGTTGATAGGTACAAATCGTCACATAATAATCGCCCGGGCTTGTGTAATCGTATCCGGCGAGGCGTAATGAATTACGGCGACGTTCTATTGATTTCATTTGGATTCTTTCAAAATGGCACTATCAAATACCATTTTGTCAACGAGAACGGCGGGTGGGTCTGCGCCTTCCATTCCATAGACTCTGATAGTGGACGACCCACCCCTACATCTAATTTCAATTGGGATAAGCTATGGGTTTTTCCAACCCTAACAACTAAAATTGTCCAAATCTTGCCTTATACTGGCGAATCAGACCAGCCATTGCGTATAAGGAGTTTGTTAATGTCAACCATGACACTTTATATCATTCCCCATGATCCTTTATACGTACCATCTAACCATGCAATTGAAGAAGTAATTAAAGTTCTGCAAACATCTTTCCCGGAATATGACGAAATCACAACAGCAACTGAGCAAGTTCCGCTTTTCCTGCACCCTGTAGAAATGTATGAAGGGACATTTTGCCCTATCTGTTTACAGGAAGTATCTGATTGGTTAGAAGAGTTATGGCGGCTTGATTCAAAAGAACAGTGGAACCCCCTTGCAAAGGGGGTGCGTTTACCATGTTGCGGTGCAACTATCCCTATTAATGCACTAGATTATCGTTCCGATGCGGGGTTTGCCCGGTTCCGAATCGCAGTGCAAGAGCCTGCGCTCTCCTGGCGTGATGTTTCGCCCTTGCCCTTTGGTATAGCTGTTTTTGGAGGAGAGCCTGACCCCCAACATATTAAACCCAATTGGTGGTTTACAGCGTGGCTATCGGATGAACGTCTTTTTCGTGTGGGCGAGATTTTGGGATGTACCGTCAAACAGTTTTTCCAGAGAATCTAAAAGATTTAAGTCGTATCTATGCTATACTTAGCGCATATCGTTGATGGCGCAATGGAGGGTGAAAGATAACCCTGACGACCCCTGAAAAAATCTGGACATATGAAGAGTATCTGGCGTTGCCGGACGAGGATAGCAACCGCCCGGAAGGGGGTTGCTGTACACAGAACACCGTTATCAGCTACGGAAGGGCTTCTGTAATAGCGACATCATAACAAGTTTCGCGGCTCATAGACGCACTTCCGGGTGAATAGCAATGGCAACTCTCCACCTAATGGTCGGACTTCCTTGTTCAGGTAAAACAACGCTCGCACGAGAGCTTGAAGATAAGGGCGCGGCACTTCGCCTCACTCCGGACGAATGGCAATTACGTCTATTCGGTCAAGATGCAGAAGAGCCAGAGCATAACACCCGGCATGCTCTCATTGAGGACTTGCTTTGGGAGGTGGCCAGTCGGGCACTTACATTGGGAACAAATGTAATCCTTGATTACGGCTTCTGGGCACGGGAAGAACGAGAAGAGTATCGTTCGCGAGCCAGGCAACTTGGGGCGAGTAGCGAAATTCATTTCCTGGATGTACCTTCGGAGGAGTTGCTTCGGCGGCTGGCACGAAGAAATGCTCAAAGGTCGCTGACGGCGTTTTATATTCCTGAAGCGATGATGAAACCCTGGATTGCGTTCTTCCAGAAACCGACACTGGACGAACTGGAACGCAGAGAATAAATGGAGCCAGGGGACCCCTGAAACTGTATGAAAAAGCAGGAGTAGGCGAGTACCGGATCGTCAACCCGCGACCTTCTCAGTGATTATTTGGGTATTGATCGAAGAAGAAACGATAACCTCAACCCTATTGGAAGGGTTGGCAATTCGTACCCGCGACCTTTTCCGCTATTATTCAAGCAGAGAACCATAGATAGCAGAGCGATAAACCTTTATGATCGGACTACTCCCCAAACTTCCACTGTACTGGAGTTTTTACAAGACAGGCTTCCCGAAGATGTTGCCGTTTAGCATCGTGGTGTCGGTGTCGTTTCGCTGTAACAGCAAATGCAAAACCTGCGATGTCTGGCGGCGACCCAACGACGATATGACGCTGGAAGAGTGGCGCAAGGTCTTTCATAACCTCGGCAAAACCCCCTTCTACATGACCTTTACCGGGGGTGAACCGTTCCTGCGCGGCGATTTGGACGAACTGGTGATTGCCGCTTACGAAGAATGTAAGCCCGAAGTGATTACGATTCCGACCAACGGGATTCTTACCGAGCGCATCATCGAAAAAGTGGATCGGATGTGTACGGTTGCCAAAGGGACCAACATCGGGATTAACCTCTCGCTGGACGAAGTGGGGGAGAAGCACGACATTGCCCGCGTTGCCCCCGGCAACTGGAAAAAGGCGATGGAAACGTGGCGGCAATTGAAAGAATTGCAGAGGAAGCACAAAAACCTTGTGCTGACGGTGCATACCGTCATCTCCCAATTTAACATCGCCCGCTTCTACGATATTTATCACGGTCTGGAGTTTCTGGAGCCGGACAGCTACATCACCGAGGTTGCGGAAGAACGCGCCGAACTTGCAACGTTGGGCTGGGAAATCACCCCGTTGGCGGAAGAGTACGCCCCGATTGCTGATTTCCTGAGTACACAGGCAAAGAAGAAACCGGTCAAAGGGTTGGCGCGGGTAACACAAGCCTTCCGCGCCCAGTA
>CBKYSX010000180.1:0-7383 GCA_966690745.1 uncultured Ardenticatenales bacterium | reverse complement strand
CCATCTTTGGATGTTACTGTCTGCATGGCAACTTCCTTAAATTATAGAGGGAAAAAAAAGTCGCGTTTTTCGGGAAACACGGCTTCTTTCTGGGTTGACTCCGGGATAAATTTAGGCTTGTAAGCTCATCAACAATTCTTCAAAACGGTCGTAGGTGTGTGCCGCCCCCTCTTCCATTCCCGATTCGATCATCCCATCGCGATCTTCCACCGATTGGAAAACAGAGGAATCGGTAACAAGGGTTTTACCATCCCGTTCTTCCATCGTGATGGTTTCCAACAGAATATGCCCCGGCATCCCTTCCCATTCGAAGGTGTACACCAACCGTTCGGGTGCCGCGACCTGATGATAGACCCCGCGAAAAGCGTACTCATTGCCGTCCGCGTCCTGCCCAACATAGCGCCAGATGCCCCCCATCCGCACATCCATCTGATCCACTACGGTTGGCGCGCCTTCCCATCCCCACCATTTGCCGACAAGGGCAGGGTCGGTCATTGCTTGAAACACGAGGTCACGCGGCGCGTTAAACTCCCGTGTGAGGATGATTGCCTGTTTCCCCGGCTCGGCAATCACATTAAGCTTGCTCATCGTCTTGCTCCTTTGCTTGCAACTCGTTCAGTAGTGCTTCCAAACGGTCCCATGTGTCGGCGGCTCCCTCTTCCATCCCGGATTGCACCATCCCATCGCGGTCTTCCAAAGATTGAAAGACAGAGGCATCGGTGACGAGCGTTTTGCCATCCTGTTCTTGCAGGGTCACAGTTTCCAGCAAAATGTGTCCCGGCAATCCTTCCCACTCGAAGGTATACACCATGCGTTCCGGGGCACGAATCTCATGGTAGACCCCGCGAAAGGCATACTCATTGCCTTCGGTATCCCGTTGCACATACCGCCAGATACCCCCCATCCGCACATCCATTTGATCTACCTCGGTCGTCAAACCATGCGGTCCCCACCACTGCGGAATTAACGCAGGGTCGCTCATCGTCTTGAACACAAGGTCACGCGGGGCGCTAAATTCCCGCGTCATGATGATTTCCTGCTTACCCGGCTTGGCAATCACATTAAGCCTGCTCATCATCTTGCTCCTTTGCTTGCAACTCGTTCAGTAACGCTTCCAAGCGGTCAAATTGTGCCTCTCGCATTCGGCGGTATGGTTCCAACCATGCATCAATCTCCACGGATCGGGGTTGACATCGTACCAGTGCCGTTGTGCGTCTTGCCGCACCCGCACCAGCCCCGCTTCCCGCAGAATACGGAGATGTTTGGATACTCCGGGCTGGCGGAGCTCCAAAATCTCCGCTAGTTCGCCCACCAATCGGGGCTTTTCCCGAAGCAAATCTAAGATTCGTCGTCGTGTTGGCTCTGCTAAAACTTCGAAGGGCGTTGTCATGGGTGCATTATACCCCATTGGTTATATAACTGTCAAGGAATATAAGAGTCCAAAAAAAGAGGAACTCTGCTTTGAAAAGCAGGAGCAGGAAGTAACTTTCACTGCTACCCTAGCAATACCTGAATTGACAAAAGAAGATGGGGCAGAAAAAACACCTCTTGGGAGGGGGGAAGGGGGGTGGGTTGTCGTTCTCTCCTACTTCAATCTTGTTTGTCAGTACAATACCCTTTAAAAAAGGCTTAACTGTTGCGGTTCGTCCCCTTCTTGTTCGGCGGGGAAAGCGGGCAATGTGCCAACATCCACCAATTTACTCAATAATGAGTGAAAACGGCGGGCGAGGCGTGGGGCGTAGAAATCATCAGGCGCATGGACGAAAAAATAAGGATACTTGTCTGCTTGAATCCATTCCGCCACCACCACTGCCCATTCTGATAACCAGAGGTCGTTTTGCGCCACATCCGGGTGGGAAACATAGCGCACCATCGGGAAATCGGTCAGTGCATCAAACCGCACAGGAAGGTCAGGCTTTTTGCGTTGTGCCTCGGCAGTGTGGCTGTCAAAAGTTGGCGGCGCGGCGCGAAGCGGACGGGTATCAAAATGCACCCGCTCCACGCCTAAATCAATCAACAGAGCATTGACTTCTGCCTCGTACTCGCCATCATCAAAAAAATCGGGATGGCGCACTTCTACAGCATATTGATACTCTGCCGGAAGCGTTCGGACATACGTCTCTAGTGCAGGCAACTCTGCAACGCCAAAACTTGGCGGCAACTGAAGCAGGAAAGAACCGAGGCGTGTCCCTAATGGTGCGAGGGTTTCCAAAAAAAGGTCGGTTTCCGCTTCCGCGTTGAGCAAACGTTTCCGATGGGTAATTGCCTGCGGGAATTTAAAGCAAAAGCGAAACGTTGGTGGCGCGGCGGCACTCCATTTGGCAACCGTGGCGGCAGTGGGCATCCCGTAAAAAGTGGTATTGCCTTCCACCGTATTAAAGACCTGTGCATATTGGGACAGGTACTCTTCATTTTTAGCCGTGCCGGTGAACAATTCCCCCACCCACGCCTTATTCGCCCATATCGGACAGCCGAGAAAGTAGTGTTGTAGTGCCATAGCAGATATTATAGTAGAGAACCACGACGGAACGCAGAAAACGGAAACCAGAAATACACGACTTGTGGTTGCCGCCGTTCACTTACCACTAACCACTATTCACTAAAAAATTATCAACATGCTTGACAATACGTGAGTTTACCCTATAATTTGTCCCATTAAGGTAGCCAGTCGTCTTCCTTCCAAAGTTTCCCTCCCTCAACCTTAACTCACCGTCTCCCCCAACCGTGCAAGGGTTTTCCGGGCTGAAGCTCCCCCTTCTCCCTTATTAGAAACCTTATTTCCACTGTTGTTATAGCAGGGACGGATAGTCATTCGTCACAAAGCCACGCCCCGTATCATTGGGAAGCGTTGCTTTTTAACAATACAGAATTAACACATTTCAAAAAAAACAACACCCATTTCTACCCTCACAATTACAACCTTCTACCCATTCTGTGATGTCGAAATGGCATACGTATGACGGTAACACGGACATCCTTTTCTGCGTTCGTGGTATTACCCTTCACGATTAGAACATCATCAAGCAAAGTCGGTGCGTAGCAAACAGATATGTCTGCGCGTCACTACCCCCTTGACCCCGTGTTCCCACATACCCTTACCCAAGCCGGAGTTCTCCCACTATGAATATAGGACAGTTAGATCGCTTAACATTGAGCGAATTACAAGACGTTGCCCGTGAAAACGAACTTACGGGCTACAGCCGCTTAAAAAAACACGACTTAATTATGCGCCTTTTGCGCGGCAAAGCCGAGCGTCAAGGCTTTAGTTTTGGGGGCGGCGTTTTAGATATTGCGCCCGATGGCATTGGCTTTTTGCGCGGCGAAAATTACCTCCCCAGCAATGACGATGTATATGTATCACAGGCACAAATTCGCCGCTTCGGGCTTCGTACCGGGGATTTGGTCATCGGGCAGGTGCGCCCCCCGAAGGAAAACGAAAAGTATTTCGGCTTGATCCGGGTCGAAGCCGTGAACGGACAAGACCCTGAAATTGCCAAACGCCGCCCCAACTTTTCCAGCCTCGTTCCCGTCTACCCCGACCAGCAAATTGTTCTCAGCACCTCCCCTAACATCCTTGCCACCCGATTGATTGACCTGGTTGCCCCCATCGGGCGCGGGCAACGGGGGATGATTGTGTCCCCGCCGAAAGCGGGGAAAACCACCGTCCTCAAACAAATCGCCAACGGGATGACCACCAATTACAACGATCTGCACTTGATGATTGTATTGATTGGGGAACGCCCCGAAGAAGTCACTGATATGGACCGTTCCGTGGAAGCGGAAGTGGTTGCCAGTACCTTCGACGACCCGGTACAAGACCACGTTCAAGTGGCGGAAATGGCATTGGAACGCGCCAAACGGCTCGTGGAAGCCGGGAAAGATGTTGTTATTCTGCTAGACTCCATTACCCGCCTTGCCCGCGCTTATAACCTTACCGTCCCTCAGTCGGGGCGCACCCTGACGGGGGGGATGGACCCGGCGGCTCTATACCCACCCAAACGCTTCTTTGGGGCGGCGCGGAATGTGGAAGATGGCGGCAGTTTAACCATTATCGCTACCGCATTGGTGGATACCGGAAGCCGCATGGATGATATGGTCTACGAAGAATTTAAGGGAACGGGCAACATGGAATTGCACCTGAACCGCAAACTTGCCGAACGGCGCGTTTACCCCGCCTTCGATGTCGAACGTTCCGGAACACGGCGCGAAGAGTTACTCATGGATGCCGATACCCTGCAAAAAGCATGGCTCTTGCGCCGCATGATTGGTGCATTAGGCAATATTGAAGGCTTTGAAGCCATGGTCAACCGCTTACAACGCACCAAGACCAACGCCGAGTTCCTCGCCGCTCTTAACACTTCTGACGGCATGTAAATAGGACAATTTTGGGGGCGGAATTGCTACAAAAAAGCGATTCCGCCCCTATTTTTTTTCGTCGGAAACCGCTTTCCATGCGTCCCTATTCAATTTGCTAATATCTCTATTTAGGGTTATAAATGTGGTAATCCCCTATATATTGTGGCTATAATGGTATCGAGTTGAATTTTGCCCTACGATATACCTACGCAATGCCCTGTTATTGCCCAATACCCTTGACCTTTTTCTCTGATTCTGTATACTGACGACGTGTACCTTAAACAATTAGGTACGCCAATAGACTGTTTTGACCCGACAACCATCACACCCTTAGCTTTTTCATTATTATCACTTCGGGCTAAAACATATATGATCTGCGAACGAAGGCGCGGGACAGAACGGTGTGTGAAACCTTTGCGTTTTGCACTCTATTTTTTCTGAGCTGGTTTCCCGCCCGAAATTGGACAAGATTTGGTACGTTTTTCGTACCACAATTTGCGGTAAAAGTTGACCGTCAATTGTAAATTCTCGTCGTGGATCTTCATTGCGGAGACTGTATGGCAGAATATTGGGTTGGTCCCTCGTTGCGCGGGGGCAAACAGTGGGAAAAAAGCAGTATCCCCACTACGATAGGAAAGAATCCTGCGGATTCAATCCGACGCGCAAAACCCCTTGTTCCTCGCCGGTATCGTGCTATGGCACGATTGGCGGAGACGAAGCTCCATGATGTCAACTTCCTTGCCCGCTACGTTGCCCACATCTCTGTGATGGTACTGGCGATTATTGCAGGGAAATTGTACGCTACTGACATCACGGCTTTTCTTCAATCCCTTGAACCTCAGCCCGTGGCAACCGTTGCGGAACCGGCTCCGTTGCCGTTCTTCCCGGCGCATGTCCAATCGGCGCAAGAATCCTCCTACTTAACATGGAGTGCGTTGCCGGAAACCGTGGTTCAGGAGCGCCCTGCGGCGCGGCGGGTTGACCCCTTAACCTACGAAGTGCGCGAAGGTGAAAACCCGACCCTGATTGCTGATCGTTACGGTCTGCAACCCAGCACCATCGTCTGGTCAAACCCCGAAGTAGCCAATACCGGTTTGCTGAAAACCGGGCAAAAATTAGTCATTCCTCCCGTAGATGGGATTTTGCATACTGTCCAGCGCGGAGACACCCTTACCGCTATTGCCGGGAAATACACCGCTGATTTGAATACGGTAGTTGCCTACCCCGGCAACCATATCAGCGACCCGAATGCACCGTTGGTCGTAGGGCAATACGTGATGGTTCCGGGCGGAACCTATCCCTATGAGGCACCCCCGGCACCCGCCCCTGCCACCACTACCCGTAGTGGCACGAGCTCCACTGCCCGTTCCAGCACCAGTACCGGAAGCGTAACACCGGTGACCGGCTCAGGATGTTGTATCTGGCCCGTCAGTGGTCGGATTACCACCCAACCCAGCAGTTGGCACATGGCGTTGGATATCGCCACCGCAATGGGTACGCCGATTGTGGCTTCCGATGGCGGGCGTGTCGTCGCCGCCGGATGGGATAATACGGGGTACGGTTGGCGGGTGATTATTGACCACGGCAATGGTATCCGAACCCTCTACGCCCATATGTCCTCTTACACCGTGGACTACGGTGATTACGTCAACAAGGGTGATTTGATCGGGCGGATTGGTTCTACCGGACGCTCCACCGGACCGCACCTCCACTTTGAAGTACGGCGTAACAATGTGCGACAAAACCCGTGGAACTGGCTACCGTAAGAAAAACAGGTTGATTATTGAAACGCCTCCCTTCACAGGGAGGCGTTTTTTGTCGGGGATGGCGGGGAAGGATGCCTACCCAACATGTGCGGAGATACTGAGAGATACTAGTAAGCTCACGACCGTGCGGCACAAAGGTCGTTTCGCTCACGCGTAGTTGCTGTGAAGTGCCATAGGATGAACATCGGGTTTTCCCCAATGTTTTCTATTTTTCCCTCTTCTCCTTTCCGAAAAGGTGTTCTATACTTGAAGTACCTGATACCCCCTATCCACTACATCCTATGACCCACATCTACGCTGTTCACGAAGTGAATGAATATTTGAACGAGCTGGTGAGCAGTGACCCTTTTTTCTCCCAAATCATTGTGCAAGGGGAGATTTCCAACTGGACCAAAGCCAGCTCCGGGCATTGTTATTTCACGCTGAAAGATACCTTTAGCGAAATTCGATGTGTGATGTGGCGCAGTGCGGCACAGATGCTGACCACGCTTCCGCGCAACGGGGATGCAGTAGTGGTAACGGGGAATGTATCGGTCTATGTCGAACGGGGGCAATACCAACTCTATGCCGAGTTGATTCAGCCGGTTGGGGTCGGAGTGCTGTTCCAACGTTTTGAGGCGTTGAAACACCTATTAAGCATGGAAGGTTTGTTTGATGAAGGGCGCAAAAAGCCGCTTCCCGCCTTCCCAAAGCGGATCGGGATTGTCACCTCGCCCACGACTGCCGCCTTGCAGGATATTCTAAATATTCTACGCCGCCGCCAACCCCTGACAGAAGTTATTTTAAGCCCCACTGCCGTGCAAGGCTCCGAAGCACCGGATGGTATTGTTCGCGCCCTTACCCGTTTGGAAGCGGCAGGGGTAGATGTGATTATTGTGGCGCGGGGTGGCGGCTCCATCGAAGATTTGTGGGCATTTAACGAAGAAGTCGTGGCGCGGGCAATGTCTAAATGTGGTATCCCGATTATTTCGGGGGTCGGGCATGAAATAGATTTTACGATTGCTGATTTTGTAGCGGATCGCCGTGCCCCCACCCCCAGCGCGGCGGCTGAGGTTGCCGTGCCGGATATTCGGGAACTACGCGACCATGTAGAAGAATGCCGTGAGGCGTTGGATATAGCGATGGATGGAGTGTTGTACGCTTTCCGCGAACAGCAGGCACAAAACGAACGGCGGTTGGCGCGATTGGCTCCGATTCAGCGTATCTATGCCGCCCAACAACGGGTGGACGAATGGGAAAGTCGCTTACAACGGCAAACAAA
>CBKYSX010000179.1:0-7389 GCA_966690745.1 uncultured Ardenticatenales bacterium | reverse complement strand
CCGACCATGTGATTGAGCGTGAAGAAGATATTAATGTCATCACCCATGACGGGCGCAAACTCGCCGCCACTTTTGGGGGGCGTGACCCCGCCACCGACCTCGCCATTTTGCGGGTTCCCGGTCTGAATCTGGATGCCGCCCAACAAGCCGAAAGCGTCAAAGTCGGTCAATTCCTGCTGGCAGTGGGGCGACCCTCGGGCGACGGCGTGATGGCAAGCTGGGGAATTGTCAGTGCGGTGGGTGGACCGCTCCGTACCCGGCGCGGCGGCATGGTGGAACAATTTATTCGCACCGATGCGATTCCCTATCCCGGTTTTTCGGGCGGGGCGTTGGTTGCCGCCGATGGAACCGTGTTGGGCATTTTGACCACAGGATTGGGCGGGGGCGTAGCCATCGGGATTCCCGCATCCCACGCATGGCGCACCGCCGACACGCTGGCGCAACACGGGCATGTCAAAAAGGGCTATCTGGGGATTACCAGCCAACCCGTGCGGTTGCCCGAAGCACAACGGGGTGGCTTGAGCCAAACTGATGGCTTGCTGATTATGAGAGTTGAACCCAACAGCCCCGCTGAACAGGGCGGCATCCTACTCGGTGATATCCTCGTTTCACTGGATGGAATCAATGTGGGCGATGCAGGCGAACTGCAAGCCCTCCTCACCGGGGCGCGGGTGGGTACTACTGTTCCGGTAGTAGTGATTCGTGGCGGCGCGGCAACCACGCTGAATGTGACGATAGGCGTTCGCAAATAATGGATTTCATATTGCATAGTGGATATTGCATAAACGGCAACGACAAAGCAACGTAATGTCGTTTCTATGCAGTATGTAATATGCACTATGCAATAGATTCCGGGATTTATATATGAACAAAAGTTTCCTCCTTGCATCGGCGGAATTTGAAGCAGTGGTGCAGAAGGTTTTGCCGAGTGTGGTACAGGTATCAGACGGGCGGCGGGGCGCAGGAACAGGGGTAATCTGGCGAACCGATGGTGTAATTTTAACCAATTACCATGTGGTGGCGCGGCAGAATGAGATTCAAGTTGAATTGCGGGATGGGCGTGTTTTCCCCGCCACAATCCTGAACTACAATGAATCGGCAGACCTTGCACTGTTGCAAATCGAAGCAACCCATCTTCCGGCGGCGGAAGTAGACGACAGCAGTATGGTACGGGTTGGCGAATTGGTAGTTGCCATCGGGCATCCCTGGGGACAGAAATATGTGATTACAGCAGGGATTGCAAGCGGAGTCGGCACGTTGAAGGATGAACGAAGCGGGCGCACCGCCACCTTTATCCGGTCCGATGTGGCACTTGCGCCGGGCAATTCCGGCGGTCCGTTGCTGAATGCACGGGGGGCAGTGGTAGGCATCAACGCCATGATTTTTGGCGGCGATTTATCGGTGGCGATCCCAAGTGCTGTTGCGCGGGAATGGGTCGCCGGATTGCCCAGCCGTCGGGTACAATTGGGAATTAGCGTTCAACCCGTCGAATTGCCGCAAGTCTGGCAGAAGACAGGCGCACCCACCGCCGCTTTGCTGGTAACAGAAGTGCCGGGAAATGGGTCTCTCTTTGTAGGTGATTTGTTGTTGGACGTGGCAGGAGAACCGATTGAGGATGCCCGCTCCTTTGCGAATCTGTTGGGGCGGCGGGCAGGTACAGAACGGGTACGGCTGAATATCTTACGCGGTGGACAGATTCATCCTCTGGACATCACCGTAGCGGAATTAGAACAAACGGTATGACCTCAGTGTTAATTGTCGCAACCTCGCCTGTTATGCGGGCGGGGTTGCGAACATTGCTTTATGAAGAAGGAATAACGCCCGTAGATGCGGTTGCCTCGTTGGAGGAGGCGGCAACATTGCTTTCTACCGGAGTGTGGTTGGTGGCGGATGAACCATTGGAATTGATAAGCCAACCGATCCTCCTTCAAGAAGGAAGTCACTCTATTGTTCTGTTGAGTGATGACAGTCAGGCAATCGCCCGCTTGCGAAATTTGCCCTTGCAGGGATGGGCATTGCTTTCTACTGATGCCACCGGCGCGGAATTGAGAGCCGCTATTGAAGCCGTAGCACAGGGGCTTGTTGTTCTGCCCCTTGCGCTTTCCGAACATCTGTTGGAATCCCCCCGCTTTACCCCTTCCGATGACCCCTTAGAACCGTTGACCCCCCGTGAAATTGAAGTCCTCACCCTGTTGGGGCAAGGACTTCCCAATAAACTCATTGCCCGGCAGTTGACCATTAGCGAACATACCGTGAAATTTCACATTTCTTCTATTTTCGCCAAATTGGGAGCCGCCAGTCGCACCGATGCGGTCAGTCGTGGGGCGCGGGCAGGGTTGATTGTGTTATAAGTTGGCGTTATTCTTTCACCCGATACAATCCCATACTTCCGTACATCCCATAAAATTCAAAATGGCGCGGGTTTAAGCCATCCACCGCCGCCTGATAGACCCCGTAATCCGGCTCTTTGGGGTCTACATTGCGGGGGTCGTTGTAATCGTGGAACAGGACGAAGCCACTCGGTTGCATCACCTGATAGAGCAAAGTGCAAACTTCGTAGACATGGTGGTATTCGTGGGAAAAATCTACGAATGCAAATGCAAATTTTTTGCCTGTATGGGCATAACTACTGGTAACGCAATATGCATCCCCCAGTACAAAGCGAGCGTATTGGTGGAGTTTGCCCAGATAGAGGTTAAACCGTGCCATGCGAATGGCATCAAGAAAGATATCAAGCGAGTAAATCGTCCGTTTTTTATTCGGCGAATTGCTGATGGCTTTTGCCATGATATAGGTGCTTAACCCTTGATAGGAGCCGATTTCTAAGATGTCTCCTTCCGTGAATCGGGCAAGCTCGTAAAGTTTCAACGCTTCGGGACGGGTCATCCATCCTTCTATTAATAATCCTTCACCCTCTTTCGGGTAATGGGTGCGGACTTCAACAAGGTTTTCGCGGCGTAAGGGTGATGTGCCCAGGAAGCGATGGAAGCGGTCAATATAACGCCCCCAGAAACGAAATGTGGGGCGATATTGGGGGTCGGTCGTGCCGATTTCTTCGGAAGTTGGCACGGATTTACGGTGTTGGTGCAGGTGCATACGTAGTGATTCTGGTGAAACTATGAACGGCAAAACCGCACCACTATATGCAAATTGGGCTTGTTGGCAATAAAATCAGGTAAGAACGAGGCTATTCTGCGCCGACGATAGTAGTACGCGGAATGGATACAGCCGAAAATTAACTGGTTTTTAGAACTTTACCTCTGCCAATGATGCAATTCAATCTGATCATTTCCCCTTTGTAGAAGGAAGGGTTGCTATCGCTTCCCGTAAGAGAGGTTGCAATACAATAATGTGACGTGCCATTTCCCGGCTTACATCTTCTAAAAGTGCCTCGTTATATTTTTCAAGCGGTAGGGTTACATACAACTTGTGCCACCCTTTATCCCACTGTTCTAGCCACACTTCACCTAGCAATTCCCGAATTTCCACAAAACACTCATCAAAATAGCGATGGAGCATCGCATTCCGTTTGGAATCCTTATGCTCAAAATGTAAACCCACCTCAATAACCCCCAACCGTGATTGGGTCGAAATTTCATAATGAAATACGGAGTCACCAAACCAGAACTGTACATAGCCGAAGCGCATGGCATGACGAAATTTTTGTAATTCTGCGGGAAGGTGGTCGCGCACGGCATCGGGCAGGGCGCGGCGAAAGTCATCTGCGTTCATGCGCCCATCTTAGCAGAGGGGTACGATGATGGCGAAAGGAGTGAGCTTGCTTTAATCGCTTTGTGCTATAATGCCCCGCGACATGGGTTTGTCACGCCTGAAAGGGCGGATAAACAGTAGAATTACGGAGCCTGTTGACCTAATGGTTTTATACCTCATCGGAATTTTAGTGGCGTTGGCATTTGCCGCTATGTTGTGGCAACAACGCAAAAATAATAACAACTGGCAACGCCAATTCACCTTTTTTGTGGATTTGCTGGCGTTGAGTGCTACGGCACTGGTCGTGGGGGTACTGGCAATGGTCCAACTTGCAACCCCTGTGAATCCTGATTCAGCAGGTTCACCCATTGTCTCTGCCCCGGCGGATGCTACGGTTGAACCGTTGCCTGATATTGAACCGGAGCCGGAACCAACCATAGCTGCTAGTGATACGGGAGAAGAAGAGCCGACCCCATCCGCCACAGAAACCGTAGAAGCATCCGAGCCTGAGCCAACTATCACCGCAACCCCTATCGTTTCGGCAACGGAAGCAATAACTGCGACCCTTGAGCCAACCGCGACTGTTGAAATCAGTAGCACGGTGGAGGCAACCGCAGAGGTAACGCCTACCGTGGAAGCCACGGAAGAAGCAACCCCAACGGCGGCAGCTACTTCCCGTGCCGGTACGCCAACCCGTACCCCGCGCCCGTCCGCCACGCCGCGCCCGTCGTCAACGCCCCGCGCCACTGCCACGCCGGAAGCGACAGCGACCCCCGAACCAACGGCAACGCCCGAAAATCAAACCTATCAGGTGCAATCGGGGGATACCTTAAGCGAGATTGCCGCTCAATTCGGGGTGACTACCGCCGCGATTCTTGCCGCCAATCCCGGAATCAATGCAGATAGTTTGCAAATCGGAGATGTGTTGGTAATTCCTTCTCCCGGCGCAACCCCACCGCCTGTTCAGGCAACGGCGACCTCTGCCACCACAACCTACACCATTCAAGCGGGGGATAGTTTCGGGAGCATTGCTGCTGAATTGGGGACAACCATTGCGGAATTACAACGACTAAACCCCAATGTGGATTCCAACCGACTTCAAATCGGGCAAGTTATCGTTGTGCCCCGTTAATCTCACAATCCATTATGTTCGATTCTGCCATTACCTTTTGTTATACCGATAATCTTGTACGTACCTCCCAATGGTATGAAGAGGTGTTGGGGTTATCACTGGCGATAGATCAAGGCAATTGCCGGATTTACCGTATTAGCGGAGAAAGTTTTATCGGCTTTTGCGAACGAAAAGCGGTCAGTATTAACCATGATGATTTGATTTTGACCTTCGTCACCGATGATGTGGACGAATGGTATGACCGTCTGAAAGCGAAAAATGCTATAGTGGTGGGCAAACCGGAAAAGAATGAACAATACAACATTTATCATTTTTTTGCGCGTGACCCCAACGGCTATCGTATCGAAATTCAGCAATTTTTGTCACCATCTGAGCGCGAAATCTGTCATAAACCCCATCTATAAACGATAAAAGGGGCTATAATGGTAGTGGTGTAAATGGGAGGAGGGGAGCGATTAACTCCTTATCACACTCAACTCTCCTTTCTTCCCGGAAATTTGGTATAATGGCATCACCGATTCATGCCATAGGTAAATCACCCTGTAGGGAGTTCTCATGCAACGTATCCCCGACATTCGTTCTACCCCCAAAAACCCGAACAAAGTCCGCTTTATGGCGGGTGGGGGACTGATTATTGTTGCCATTATTGCCCTGATTGTGAATGGTATTCAGTCCGGCGGGAATTATTATCTGACCCTTGATGAACTTGCCGCCAAAAGCAACGAAATGACGGGGCGCGGGGTGCGGGTGAATGCGGCGGTAGATATGGCAAGCGTGGATTACAACACCCAGGCGATTACCCTGCAATTTGATTTGGTAGACCCTGCATCGGGCGCACGTCGTACCGTTATTTACAACGACCCCATGCCCGACCTCTTCTTAAAAAGCGAAAGCGTGATTGTTGAAGGTACGCTCACCGACACCGGAACGTTGGAAGCGCACACCATTCTGGTGAAATGCCCCTCCAAATATGAAGAAAAGGTGGAAAAGGGCGAAGCCGTCCCCGCCGATCACTACCAGGGTTCTAACCTCCAATCGCAGTTAATCACAGAATAAAGGTTGTTATCCAAAACGGTTGCAGACGTAACCGTTTTGGATAAGAGTTATTATGGCAGACCTCGGACAACTTCTTTTGCTTGCCGCCCTGGGCTTTGCGGTCTATAGCGTTTTTGCTTCGCTATTTGGCGTGCAACGCCGCTTACCGGAATTGGTGCAAAGCGGACGCTCCGCCGCGTGGGGCGCAATTATCCTCTCCGTCACCACCTTTGGTATTCTTGAATACCTTCTCGTTGTCCAGGATTTTTCCACGTATTACGTCTATAAACAGACCGCGATTGGACAGCCGATTTTCTACACCATTACGGGGATTTGGGGCGGGCAAGAAGGGTCGTTGCTCTGGTGGCTCTGTTTGTTAGCACTTTTTTCCGGGGCGGCATTGTGGGTGCATCGGGAAGACAATCCCAAATTCATGGCATATGTCACTGCCATCTTGATGGTGATTACTGCCTTTTTCTTGATTGTTCTGAATTTTGAATCCCCGCCTTTCATCTCTTCGATGAGTGTGTTAGGTTCGATTCCGCCGGATGGTATCGGGTTGAACCCGCTCTTGCAGAATCCTTTTATGATTATGCACCCGCCCTTTTTATATGGTGGGTTTGTTGGGTTCAGTGTTCCCTTTGCCTTTGCCATTGCCGCCTTGCTTGCCAAAAACACAGGAGCGAGTTGGATTCGCCTGTCGCGGCGGTGGACATTGTTTGCCTGGACCAGCCTCTCCATCGGGATTGGGCTGGGTGGTTATTGGGCATACGCTGAATTGGGGTGGGGTGGCTACTGGGCGTGGGACCCTGTAGAGAATGCTTCCTTAATGCCTTGGTTGGTGGGGACGGCGTTCTTACACTCGGTCATGGTGCAGGAATATCGGGGGATGTTGAAGGTTTGGAACGTGATTCTGATTATTTTGACCTTCACACTCAGTATTTTCGGCACATTCCTGACCCGTTCGGGAATTTTGGATTCAATTCATGCCTTCGCCTCCGGCAATATCGGGGTCTATTTCCTTACCTTCATTGCCATTACCTTAATCGGGACCTTGCTGTTGGTCTTTGACCGTTTACCTCTCCTCCGTGCCGACAACGAATTGGATTCGATGGTAAGCCGCGAAACTGCCTTTATGACCAACAATATCGTATTTGTGGGCATGGCATTTGCAGTCTTCTGGGGCACGATTTACCCGATTGTTTCCGAAGCGGCAACCGGACAACGGATTACGGTCGTTCCCCCTTACTTCAATGCGGTGGTCGGTCCGATTATTCTGGGGATGTTATTTTTGATGGGGGTTGCCCCTCTGCTTCCGTGGCGACGCGCCAACCGAGAGCATTTAATGCGCCATTTGCTTCCTCCTGTGGGGGCGGCGATAGTCATTATTCCCGTGTTGGCACTCTTAGGCGTACGGGAATGGGTCGTTTTCCTTGCTTTGTCACTTGTTACATTTGTGGCGGTGGGGCATATCATGGAATTTGTGCGGGGCTGGCAAGCCGAACGGAAAC
>CBKYSX010000178.1:0-7389 GCA_966690745.1 uncultured Ardenticatenales bacterium | reverse complement strand
GCTCTCTATCTTTTTTATACCCCGGTAGCGACCCGCAACACTGTTATTTCGGTTGGAATCTTCCATACTTCAGTCTACAATGAACACAGCATCGAGGTTACGTCGGCAAAATTCAACCCTATTCCTCTACAAGACAAAGGTTGAAAACCTTGCTATCCCTTGAAAAACGCGATTTCCATATCACCAGAAGTTACCTCGTTTTTCCCTTGCAAGGCGTACCTTCTACTAAAATACACTGATAGCAGATTCCTATGATAACCAGAAAAACAGTTGCTCGAATCGGGGGCGTAGCCCTGCTTGGTATTATCGGGGTTGCCGGATGGCATTTATCCCAAAGATGGCTGATTCCTGCGCGGCTCCGCACCAGGTCAGTGCCAGATATTCCAAGTACGCCTCATCGTTTAACCCCGCAAATCCTCAATGCCAAACCCCCCGTACAGTTGTTGAGCGATGGGGTCGGACCCTTATTTCATCGCCACTATTACGCCGATATCGAAAAGCCCCGTTTAAGTAAAACAGAGCTCATTCAAGCGATTGTTGGCGACATTAATCATTGTTGTCCGACAGAGATGGCAAATTTTGAGAAAACCAAAGGAAGTGAGAAGCGGCTAGCCCTTGGGGATGAGTTTTTTATTCATCTCACCGGACCGTGGAACGGTCCAATTCGAGTGATTGAATCAAAACCAACTTCCTTCTCCTTTATTACACTGGAAGGACATTTAGAAGCGGGAGAAATTCAGTTCCGCGTGGTTGATCACCCGACACGTCGGGATGCCTATCGCTTTGAAATCCGCTCATGGTCGCGCAGTAAAGATAAAGTGGTAGACTTTGCCTATGACAAAGTACCGCTTGTGAAAACAGCACAGGCGCAGATGTGGATATACTTCTGTAAGCAGGTCGTGGATTTGAGTGGCGGGGATGTATTGGGCGAAATTCAAGTGGTAACGGAAGAGACAGAGTATCGTCCCCCTACTCCTGTACAAGCAATGAGAAACCAAAAGTCTCCGGCGTGGAAACAGTACGAATCTCACTTGAAAAGCTATCGCAACGCGCCTTTGAATTTTGACCCTACGCAACGGGAAAGTTTTACAGAGGTGAATGGCTGGGTGATTGAGAAATTTTCGACCACCCTACCCCCCGAACCCAAGGGCGACCCGATAAAGAACGGCAGTTGGCAATTAGCGAAGGAAGTTCTCACCCATTATGAGTTTCCCGACCCGTCGTTAATTGAAGGTATTTTCATCCCCGATGACCCGTTAGATCAAAGGGTGATGGTATTAAAAGGGAAATTTTTGGGCTTCACCTTCTATTTCGGGGTGCGAATCGCCGGGGTTGTAGATGAATACCGGACTGACCCCGAACAGGGCAAAGCCAAAGTGTGGGGCTACAGCTATCAGACCTTAGAGGGTCATTTTGAGATGGGGGAAATCTTCTTTGAGGTCTGGAAGTTTGTGGACAGCGGCGCAGTGGAGTTTCGGATGCACCGTTACAGCAAAACGGGGCATATCGCCAACCCCTTCTACCGGCTGGGCTTTTGGCTTTTCGGGCGGCATCTGCAAAACCGTTTTGCCCATCAGGCACTAGAGCGGGTGAATCAATTGGTGGTAACGCGATTGGAAGAGGGCAAAAAAGCGCAACCGTTGGAAACACCGGAAATTTTGCCCACCTCTGCCGACCCGAAAGCAGAAGAAGAAGCCGAAAAGGTATAATGGTCGGATATGGGGAGAACGCTTTGCAGTTGTCCCCGGTAACATAAGGAGCTAACTCTGTCCCATGAAAATTTACACACGCACCGGCGATGACGGTACGACAGGGTTGTTTGGCGGACAACGGGTAGAAAAGGATTCGCCCCGCGTTCAAGCCTATGGCGAAGTGGATGAAACCAATGCGGCGGTGGGGGTGGCACGGGCGGCATTACAAGATGATGACCCGCTACAGGAACGCTTTGATTTAATTCAGAGCGAGTTGTTTATCGTGGGAGCTGACCTTGCCACACCACTCATTGAGGGCAAAGCGTCCAGCAGTTATGTACCCCGTTTGGAAGCCAGCCAATGGCAACGGATGGAACAATGGATAGATGAAGCCGAGCAGGAATTGGAGCCGCTCAAAACTTTCATTCTGCCCGGTGGTACGCCCGCCGCCGCCGCCTTGCATCTTGCCCGCACCATTTGCCGCCGCGCCGAACGGCGGGTCGTCACCTTGTCGCACAGCGATGCCATTTCACCCGATATTAGCATTTATCTCAATCGTCTCAGCGATTTGCTTTTTACGTGGGCGCGGTTGGTGAATGCGCGGGCAGGGGTGAAAGATATTCCCTGGTTGTCGCCAAAAGAATAAGATTTAAGGGCAGGGTGATCTTAAAGAAGCCACATCACCCTGCCTTATAAAGTAGTTGCCCCGTACCCTCACCCCATTGCTTCCCCCATCTCCCCTTCTTACACTTTGAGTTGCCCTGCCTTTTGACTACTATCCTGCGTCGCTTGTAGTCGAACCAAAGGGGGGCTATCCCCTTACAAGTTATAGAGATAGAAATTACGCACTTCAAATGAGAAACAAGGATAAAAACAATTCCCAAATGGAATTATTTTTATCCTCAACTGCGTAACTTCTAAGAGAGAAACCGGTCGCTGTTTCTGTTTATCTCTATACCCTATCACTGTTTCAAGGGGGTATCGCGATGCGAATACTGTTTTTCCTCTCCTTTTTACTATCCCTCACCCTCCTTACAGGGTCATTCTCTACGTATGCGGAACCCACCGATACCAGTGGATTCATTCCCAATGGCGGCTTTGAAGGGGGGTTCTATCCGGTGGGCGCGGGGCAGGTGGCGGATGGGTGGACACGGGTGAATTTAAGCGGCAACCCGAATTGGCAAAGCACGCAGATTTTTGCCAATGGTGGGTGGGTTGAAAAAATCGAGGGGGATAATTCTCAAATACTTTCAGTTGAGAATCTCTCCGTCGGGCAACCCTACAATACGGTACTATATACCCGTGTAAGCGGCTTAACCCCGGGCAATCCTTATTCGTTTAGCGGTTGGGTGCTGAAAATGTGGGGTGGGTCGGCGGCTCCTGCCCCGCCGGAAAACCCGACCGCTCTGGGGCATTGGATGGGGTATGATCTGACGGGCAACACCGACCCCACCGCACCCACAGTGGTCTGGAATAACGCGCATTACCAGACCGAACGCCCCCGTTGGATTAACCGGCGCATTGCCTTCGCCGCCACCACTTCCACTGTTACACTCTTTGTAAGGGTACAATTGAGCGAACAACGTGCCGAAACACAGGTCATCGTGGATGCAATGGAATTGTTTGATGCCCCCCGCGCTACCCTGTATACCCCTTCCGGCAGTTATCTTGCGTCACCCCGCCTGGATTTTTCCGGAGAAGTCCCCGCTTCGTTGCGGGCGCGGGGTAATTACCAGCTTTATTACAAAATTGAAACGAAGCCACTCGTAGGGGGCAGTTGGAGCACCTTAGTAGATGAGTTAACAACTGACCAGGTAGATTTGCCGTTGACATGGGGTGAAACGGTATTGGTGCGGATTGAACCTTATAGTAAACAGCCCCCCGGCGACAATCCGCCTCTGAATTGGCCCCCCACTACCCATGTCGGGGTTCCCACCCCGCCCATTACTGTCACATATGGCGAACCACCCGCCTCTAAAATGATTCTCTCCATTTTGTTGCGGCAACAATAACATTTCCATTACTCAACAATGCCTTTATGTGGCGGGGTGTGATTTTTTGGACACCCCGCCACGCTGTTGATCGCCCCTATTGCACCCTCCTTTTAATGAACATTAAGAATTAGAACCCGTACCCCTGTAGGGCGTACCCTTGTGGGTGATACCCATGTGCATCGCACACACCCGCCGTTGCCAAGCATGGGCGGGCACGAGGCACCGCCCCTACAGATGGCGTTACGCGGTTATTTTCTTAACGTCCATTATAATTGAATACCTCCAGAAGTTTCGCAGTTAAAGGTATTCGATTATGTCCCCTTTGGAGCAAGGTCAAGCGGCATTGGCGCAGGGCGCGTGGGAAACGGCAAAGCAGGCATTTACCCGCGCTTTGGAAGTAGATTCTGACCCCGCCGCCCATGATGGACTGGGGATTGCATTATGGTGGTTGAACGAGATTGAAGCCGCCCACCGCCACCGCATGGAAGCCGTGATGGGCTTCAGGCAACAGGGCGAAGTCCGCAAAGCAGGGCGGATTGCCGCGTGGCTGGCGCGGGAACAACTTTTTTTCCAAAACAATCCCGGTGTTATGCAAGGGTGGTTTGCCCGCGCCGAACGATTGGTGGCGGATGTCGCCCCCTGCCCCGAAAAAGCGTGGATTACGCTCTATCGTGCCTCATTGTTAGCTTCCCCCGCCGAACTCGCCTCTATTACCAATGAGATTGTCCCCTACGCCCACACCACCAACGAAAGCGATTTGGAGGCACTGGCACTTGGATTTCAAGGCATTGCTGCCATTGGCTTGACCCGCATTTCTGAAGGAATCGCGGCACTGGACGAAGCAATGGCAATGGCAACCAGTGGCGAGGTAGGGGATTTGATGGTGGTCAGTGAGATTTTCTGCCTGATGCTTTCTGCCTGTGAGCAAATCGGGGATACAACACGGAGCCAACAATGGTACCGTGCCGCCGACACCTTTGCCCGCCGGTATCAATGCCAATTTTTGTCTGCCTATTGCCGCACCGCTTACGGGGGGTTGTTGACCGCGACGGGGAAATGGGAAGCGGCAGAGCAAACCCTGCAAGAAGCCATTGATATTTTTAATCGCGGGCACCAGGGCTTAAAGGTTCATGCGGTACTCAAATTGGCAGAATTGCGCTTACAACAGGGCAAAATAGCCGAAGCGGAAGCATTGTTACAGGGGTATGTAGATCACGCGGCGGCGGCACTGCCGTTGGCGCGGTTGTATCGGGCAAAAGGAAACGCACCACTGGCACAAGCCATACTGGAACGTACCCTTTCCCAAAGTCAAACGCCGACTTTAGACCAACTCCCCCTTCTCCTGTTATTGATTGATCTATTGTTAGAGCAAAGTAATCTCACTTTATTACCCACCTATCTTGAACGGGCAGAAATGGTGGCGCAACCAACCCGTAGCGATTTGCTTATCGCACAAGTCGAAGTGGCGCGGGGGAAATGGGAACGGGCAAGCGGTGACACAGAAGCGCAGATGTGGTTCCAATCCGCCTTAGAACGGCTACGGTCTTTAGAACAATGTTTGGTAGCAGGACAGGCACGTTTGGAGATGGCACAGGTACTCAAAAGCAGTGACCGCCCCGGCGCGATTGCGTGGGCGCGGGCGGCATCGGCAACCTTTGAACGCATCGGGGCGGAACGGGAGCTAAACGAAGCGGCGGCATTATTGCGCGAACTGGGCATTCAGCCCCGCCCCAAAACGCGGACGCTTGAAGTGCTAACCGAACGGGAAAAGGGAGTGTTTGCCTTGCTGAAACAGGGACTATCCAATAAAGAGATTGCCCAACGGTTGGTGATTAGCCCGAAAACGGCGGAGCATCATGTCGGGCAGATACTTAGCAAGTTGGGGTTAAGCACTCGTTCCGAAGCCATTGCTTACGCGCTTACAAACCAAACGGGAGAGAAATAAGGGGTAGGAATAGGGGAACTCCCCGATGTATGCGGGGGGTGATGCTTCTATGATGAGGGTGTTCAACCATTCGGGTTTACACCCCATTAGCGAGGTATCGTATGCTTACCACCCAACAGCAAGTTGTACTGGTCGAAGCCAACGGCGGACGCGCCTTATGGCATCTGGGCGCACTTTTGGTTTTTAAAGCATTGGGAAGCGAAACCAACGGGCAATTCTGGGCGTTGGAAGGGCGGGCAGATCGCCATATGGCGGTTCCCCTGCATAGCCACACCCACGAAGATGAAATCTGGTACGTATTAGAGGGGGAAATTCGCTTTTTTGTGGGGGACGACCCTCGAGTTGTCGGAGCAGGGGCAATGGTGTATATCCCCAGAGGTGTTCCCCACACCTTCCAGATATTGTCGGACACGGCGCGATGGTTTGGTATCGGCACCCCCGCCGGATTGGATGAGTGGTTTTTTGAAACCGGGGAACCCGCCGCCGAACGCACCTTACCCCCACCCCCCGCCTCTGCACCGGATGTGGTGGCAATTGTTGCCAGTCTGCAACGCTACGGCACGGAAACGTTGGGTCCGCCGCCCCAATAAATATCTCTGTGGGATTGTTCCTCAATACCTGTTGAGGAACAATCCCATATTTTTAACGGCGGGTCAAGAAGGCGTTGACCAACTCCATCGGTAGCGGGAAAACGACTGTAGAATTGTTTTCCACCGCTATTTCGGTCAGCGTTTGCAAATAGCGTAGTTGTAGGGCGGCAGGGTTTTCCGACATCAGAGCCGCCGCCTGAGAAAGTTGCCGCGCCGCATCAAATTCCCCGGCGGCGTGAATCAGTTTTGCCCGCTTTTCCCGTTCCGCCTCGGCTTGTCGCGCCATTGCTCGCTTCATCACTTCGGGCAATTCCACATCCTTTACTTCCACAATCGAAACTTCAATTCCCCAGGGTTCGGTGGCTTCATCAATAATCTCTTTGAGTTGCGCGTTAATTTTTTCGCGGTTTGCCAGCAATTCGTCCAACTCCACCTGACCAATCACGTTCCGCAAGGTGGTTTGGGCAATTTGCGAGGTTGCCATGAGATAATTTTGGATGTTTACCACCGCCGCCACCGGGTCTTTTACCCGAAAATAAGTAACGGCATTAATTCGCAGGGTCACGTTGTCGCGGGTAATCGCTTCCTGCGCGGGGACATCCAGCGTCACCGTTCGCAAATCTACCGTGACCACGCGATATAAAATCGGAATGACCCAAAAAACGCCCGGACCGCGCACCCCCACCACGCGCCCCAATCGAAAAATCACTGCCCGTTCGTATTCCTGCGCCACGCGCACGAATAAGCGCACCCCTCCGCTAAAAGCCGCAAGAATTGCTACCGCTACTCCAAAAATTCCAAAGATCTCCAGACCCATACAGGACTCCTTTCTTGTAAGGTGTAGAAGGCAGACGCTACACACCTTAAAGAAAAAGCAGGTAACTTCTGCCGATATAACTGTACGGTTTACAGGTGATAGACAGATGAGAAGCTATCAGATGTGACGTAAGGGCGATAATGGATATAATCCCCACTTGCTTAAGAGATGTGTGTTCAGAAGGCGCGGCGCAGGGTGCCCCGCCTTCTTTTAAAAGAGTATGCCACCCCAAACCTTAACCCAGCCCCTCCCTACTGTAGCGGAGCAAGATACCGCCCTCGATATTTCTGTAGTGATTCCGCTTTACAATGAAGAGGAAAGCATCCCGCAACTGTACGAAACTTTAACCTCC
>CBKYSX010000177.1:0-7393 GCA_966690745.1 uncultured Ardenticatenales bacterium | reverse complement strand
CATAGTGCCTCTCTAAGATTGCATAGTGCATATTTCATATTGCATAACGACATGATTTGTCGTGCCTTTATACAATATGCACCATGCAATATGCACTAGCGTTTCGCAAAAGGCTTACGCTTCGCAATCTCTTCCGCGTTGTGGGTGAATTGCACCGGTTCGTAGACATGGGGATAGTCGCGGCGCAGGGGATGTCCCTCCCACTCTTCCGGCATCATAATGCGACGCAGGTCGGGATGTCCCTTAAATTCAATCCCCATCAGGTCGTAGACTTCCCGTTCCTGGAAATTCGCGCCGGGCCACAACGGGGTGACGGAATCCACCACGGGCTTCTTTTCAGGTAAGCCCACTTTGATGCGAATCCGCTCCGGATTGGTCACATTGACAAGATGGTACACCACGTAAAAACGGGGGTCTTTGCCCAAATCGTCATAGGATGTAACCGAGGAGCAAAGCGCGAATCCGGCTTCATCCTGCAACCATGTCATCACTTCGAGGAGTGCTTTGGCATCCACCACCGCCGAGGTATCCCCATGAGCAGTACTGGTTGCCACAATCCTGGCTTCGAAAAGCGACTGTAGTTTATCAAGCGTGGTGGGGTCGAACTCGATGTCAAGGACGGCGGTTTCGATCCCTTCATCATCGGCAAAATCGGAATAGCGATCAGTGGTCATAAACCTAGTGTAGCCGAGATTGTGCGATTTGTCACAACCTCGCTTCTCGATGCACACAAAAGGGTGTCACGGTTGCTAACAACGGCGACACCCTTGAGATACATTCTATAATTTAATGTCCGCCGCGAGTTCCGCATTCGCTACACTCACGGCTACCAATGCGCTAACGACTACAGGGTGTCCACATAGTCTTTAGCTCGCTGGTAGCCCCCGGTGGAGCGGTAGCGGAACCGGGGGTGGACGACCCGATAGATATATTCCCCTCTACTCGCTCCGCACAGACCGATTTCCCAACCGTAGGATTTCACTTTGCTTTTGTCCTTCAATTTTCTTCTGAAGGACCATAATGCCATCAATCAGGGCTTCGGGACGCGGAGGGCATCCTGCGACATAGACATCTACAGGGACGATTTCATCCACGCCCTGCACGATGGCATAGTTGTTGAAAATGCCGCCACAGGAGGCGCAATCCCCCATCGCGATGACCCATTTGGGTTCGGGCATCTGGTCATAGAGGCGGCGCAAAATCGGTGCCATCTTCCGACTGACGCGCCCCGCGACAATCATCAGGTCCGATTGGCGCGGACTTGCCCGCATCAACTCCATCCCGAAGCGGGACATATCGTACCGCGCGGATTGCGCCGACATCATCTCAATCGCACAACATGCCAAGCCGAACAACATGGGCCACAATGCCCCCGAACGCGCCCAGCCAATCACTTTATCGGCAGAGGTAAAAACAACCCCCGTTTCGCCATCTTTTAAGTGGTCATCTTGAACCTGCGGTCCAAAGACCCGTTCTACTTGTCCCATTCTAAGGCTCCTTTCTGCCAGATATAGACATAGCCTACCAGTAATATTAGCAGAAAGACCCCCATTTCGATTAATCCGAAGAGGGCGAGTTGGCGATAGACCAACGCAAAGGGAAAGAGGAAAATGACCTCAATATCAAAAATGATAAAGAGCGTTGCTACCAGATAGAAGCGCACGGGCAGGCGGTGCATCGCATCGCCAACGGGTTGCACTCCCGATTCATACGGGGCGAGCTTGCGGTTGGTCGGCTTGCGCGGACCCAGCACCACCCCCAATATTACAATTATCACAGCAACCACGGTGCTGAGTACGACCATTAAACCGACACCGATATAAGGACTCATCTTGTTATGGGTGGGATTGCAAGATGGTGCGTGATGCGTGGTGCGTGAAATTTAAGAAAAGGGTTCGTTATCCGGTTCCTACCACATTTTAGAAGCAGTGGAATTGATATGGAAACTCCTTATCAGCCAATTCATGCACCACGTATCACGCACCACGCAACGTCCGTTTACTTAACCGCAGACTTCGCTTCTGCCTTCGCCGCCCGCGCCGCCTCTTCCCGCACCCAATCGTTGGGGTGGGTCTGGGCATAGTAGTCGGTGGAAACCAGAAGCTGTTGCATGTTATAGACCCACGATTCATGCCGCTCGTAGGAGGACAATTCGTAATCGTGGTTCATCTTAATGGCATCGAACGGACAATATTCGGAGCAGAAGCCACATTGCATACAAATGGAAGTATCAATGTAGAACTCCGAACATTGCGGAATGGTTTTACCGCTTGAATCTTTGGATTGTACAATCCAGATACATTGCGGCGGACAAACCTTCGCGCAAATCCCGCACGACGTACAGCGGATATCCCCGTTGTCCGATTCGTAAATCAGCATGGGCATAAAGCGGAACCGTTCGGGCGTTTTGAGCTTCACTTCCGGGTATTGCACCGTGAAGTAGCCCATCGTATCCCCGCGAATTTCGCCCGATGCCGCCAAGCCCGAAGGCTTCCATTCCTGCCGCGTGAACAGAGCGCGGAGGTCTTGATAGTACGTAAAGAGCCAGTGTTTCAGCGTAATCCACAAGCCCTTCCGCAGATTCGTACCGTAATTCCACATTAGCGGTCTACCTCCCCTAGCACAATATCCAGCGAGCCAAGAATGGCAATTGAATCAGCAACTTTATGACCCTTGCACATTTCCGCCAGTGCCGTCAGGTTCACAAAGGACGGGGAGCGGACGTGATACCGGTACGGGTTGCTTCCCCCATCGGACACCAGATAGAATCCAAGTTCCCCTTTCGGGTTTTCGACACGCCCGTAGGCTTCCCCCGCAGGAACGCGGGTAGACCAACGCGGTGTCCCTTCCAGAATCGGACCCGCCGGAATGTCCTTCAACGCCTGAATCAGAATGCGGCGGCTTTGTTCCGCTTCGCGCATCCGTACCCAGTAGCGGTCAAAGACATCGCCGCCATATTCAACCGGCACTTCAAAATCGAAGCGGTCGTAAATGCTGTACGGCTCGGCTTTCCGCACGTCGTAATTCACCCCGGAGGCACGCGCCAACGGTCCGGTCAGCCCATAATTGATGGCAAGGTCACGCGGCATCACCCCTACCCCTTTGGTGCGGGAAGTAATGATTTCGTTCGTGGTCAGATAGTTGTCCAGCTCTTCAAAGGCGCGGGGCAACCGTTCATGCACCAGGTAATGCGCCGTTTTCAGGAACTCATCGCTGACATCATAGGCAACCCCGCCAAAGCGGAAGTAGTTGACCATCATGCGGGAACCAGCCGCCATTTCAAAGAGGTCAAGAATCAACTCACGCTCTTCGCCAATGAAGGTGGCGGGAGTGAAGAACGCGCCGAGGTCGGAAATCAAGAAGCCCGCCGCCCACATATGACTGGCAATCCGGGTCAATTCCGCCATGATGACGCGAATATACTCTGCCCGTTCCGGCACCTTGACCCCTTGCAATTTTTCAACCGCAATCGCATAGCCGAAGTTGTTACACATCCCCGTAATGTAATCGAGGCGGTCGGTGAAGGGCATATTCATCAACCATGCGTTGCGCTCCCCGATTTTCTCGTGGTTGCGGTGCAAGTACCCCATCACCGGTTCAAGGTCGGTAATCGTTTCCCCATCCAACAACACACGCATTTGGAACACGCCGTGGGTGGAAGGGTGTTGCGGACCGAGGTTCAGAATAATCTGGTCGGCGTTCAGTACGTTAAGCTGATCCACATCGCCCGGTTGCAAAATCATCACCCGTTCGTTGGCGGGTTTCCATGATTTTGCGTCAAACCCTTGCGGATAGCGGGCATTGTTCGCCCAGATATTTTTATCTTCGGCGGCAACATGATGCCCTTCGGGCCAGCGGCTCTCGAATGGTTTTTGCTCTTGCTCGTAATAGGCTTCTTTCCAATCCTTGCGGAGGGGGAAGCCTTCAAACCCTTCCCAGAGCAGAATCCGCTTCAAGTTGGGGTGTCCGGCAAAGCGAATCCCCATCATGTCGTAGACTTCACGCTCCTGAAAATCGGCGGAGCGGTAAACCGACATAACCGATGGCACAACAGGGTCTTCCCTGTCGGCAAGTACCTTCAAGAAAACGTGCGCCCCACCCTCGGCGGTATTGTAGAGGTGATAGACCACTTCAAAGCGGTCGGGATAATCCACCGAGGTCAGGTTGGAAAGCAAATCAAAGCCCAGCATATCGCGCAGGGCAAAGCAGAGCTCAATCATACGATCCGGCTCTACCGTAATCACATTACCTTCCGCCTTAAACGCATCGGCTCCGACCAAATCACGCAGTCGCCCGGCGACTTTCGCGGTAAGTTCCACCTCGGCTGGCGGCACATCGGCAGGTTTGGCTTTGGGCGGTTTCCCGGCTTTGGTCGGCGGTTCTTCTTGTTCGCCCAGCCGCGCATCAATCACAGGAATTTGGCGCGGGTCTACCAAATCAGGACCCAAAATCGGAACGGGGAATGCTTCGGTAACCCCCGGTTGATACCAGGGTGCATCCGACAATTTTTGCCCTTCAATTTTTGCCTGTAGGGTCATCAACCCTTGCAACAGGGCAGAGGGGGTCGGCGGACAACCGGGGATGTAAACATCCACCGGCAGGAACTTGTCAATCCCACTGACGACGTTGTAGCCCTCTTTGAAGGGTCCGCCGCCCGTGGCACATGCCCCCATCGAAATGACATATTTCGGTTCGGGCATTTGATTGTACAAGCGCACAATCGCGGGGAGCATCTTTTTCGTCACCGTCCCCGACACAATCATAATATCCGCTTGACGCGGCGAGGGACGGAACAATTCCGCGCCGAACCGGGCGATGTCAAACCGGGCAAAGCCCGTACAAATCATCTCAATCGCGCAACAGGCAAGCCCAAAGCCCATGGGCCAGAGCGACCCTTTACGCCCCCAGTTATAAACCCCATCAAGGTTTTTAATCAGGTCGTTCCATCGCCCCACCCAAACATTTTCAGGTTGATGTTCTTCACGATTGATTAAATTATCGTATCGCTCGTATACGTCACGGACGGCTTCGTTTGGCATAAAACCATCCTTCATGGATGTTACTGCCCATGCCTGAATGGTTCAGACGTGGGCAGTAAGGATTACTATCAGTATTACTGTTGCAGAAGCAACATCTGCACCATTGCTTCGATTTGGTCTTCCGGCAAGGTACTGTAAGAAGGCATCAACCCGGCGGCATACCCGTCAACCACATGAGCATTCGGGTTAATGATACTTTCACGGATGTACTCTTCGGCGGTGGTTGCTTCGCCCGTATAGTTCGGGTCGGCAATCCGTTCTTCCGCCGTCGCGCCCATGCCCTCGTGGGTCGGACCCACAGCACCCGCCGCCCCTGCAACTGAGAGGGCGTGGCAACCGATACAGCCGTTTGCTTGATAGACTTCCACCCCGGCGGCAATCACCGCATCAGGGTCACTGGTATCAATCGCAATGGGGGTCGGGGTCGGTCCACCCGCCGAATCATACGGTTCGTCGGGCATATTTTCGAGGTAGTACGCCAAATCCTCAATCTGGTCATTACGGAGCGGACCACCGAAATCTTGACTCCAGAACGGCATTGCCATGGAGCCTTCAGGAACCCGCCCGACATATTGCTCGGGGCGGGTGGAGGTCAAACGCCCACCGCGAATCGTATCTACCAGCCAGTTATGCAAAGAGCCGGACCAGCCGGTTTCACGCATACGGTCGGTTAACAATGCACTATTGTTGAGCGGCGGGCAAAGCCCCGGAATCCCCTCGGCAAACTCACCATGACAGGTTTCACAGTTATTGTGATAGATGTACGCGCCGTTTTCAATGCGGCGGGCGAGCTGGGATTCGGTGGCGGTTGCCATACGGGTGTCTTCGGTGGCACCAATATATGCCATCGTCCCCACCGTCGCAATCATCATCAAAATTCCAAGAACAATTTGTGTTCGAAGCATCTTCTAGGACCTTATCAGTGCATCGTGCATAGTCCATAGTGCATAAACGGCGGACGTATCTGTAGGGGCGTACCCTTGTGGTCGCCCGCCGTTTATGCAATATGCAACATGCACTATGTATTAATGTCCGGTGTAGTTTGAATCTTCGTGAAGCCAGACGTATTTATCGTAACCGTTCTGCCCGGCAGACCAGTAACGGGCATCTTCCGTTTGGTTCGGGTCATCCCACCGAATAATCATGTGAATCCGTACCACATCGTCCTGCCACTGGTCTACGTGCCATTCCCCGGTCATGTTGGGGTAATCGTCTGCCCCGTCATTATCAAGGTCTTTATCAATCGTGTTGACGTAGTTTTGGAAGAAGGCGAAGAGCGATTCAAATTCCGTCGGCTCGGCAGGTATCGTGAAATCGGTGGTGGAATAGGTAATTTCCTCCGCACCATCTTTTTCAAGCTGTTCGTGGAAGGTGTGATACCCGGCTTCTTCCACGGGACCCTCCCCTTCCTGCGGCGACATTTCTTGCAGAACGCGCGTGGCGGGCGGGGTTTGAATCCCCCACATCGGGGTTCCCATGTAGCTCAAAATGACGTTGAGCAGAATGAACAGCACCCCTAGCGTAATTTCGACTTTCCGGTTCTTCGCCAGACGGCTGGGGTTGCGGTCAATATACGGTACGGCAAAAAGCAGACCAATCATAATGGTCGGCACAATCACGCCCATCAGGGTCGGGTCGCCCAGCTTCAACATCCCTTGAATCCAAAGGAAGTACCAGGGGGCTTCGGTATCCAACGGGGTGACAAACGTATCCGCATGGCTTTCCAACGCCGCTTCATAGAAGAACGTGACGTAAATGACCATGAAAGCCGTGGTCGCCACGATCAAGAAGACCTCGTGGGTCATCAGGTCGGGGATAATGTCTATACGCTCTTTTGCGTATTTACGCTTGTCTTCGTCCATCTCCCCTTCTTCCACTACTGCCGGAAGCGAAATCGAGTGTTCGCGGGCAACCTTATAGTAGTGGATAGAGATGAAGAGAATTGCTAATAAGGGAACGAAGATGACGTGGAGCAAGTAGAAACGTAATAATCCGTTCGCCCCAATCGCAGGCGCACCCGCCAACAACAACTGGACTTCACGTCCGACGAGGGGAGCCTTGTCTGCCATCGAAGCCCCGATGGTCACCGCCCAGTATGCCAATTGGTCCCACGGCAGAAGATAGCCGGAGAAACTCAAAAGCCATGTAAGAATCAATAAGATCACCCCGGTGAGCCAAGTAAATTGCCTGGGGTGTTTATAGGAGGCGGTAAAGAAGACCCGCGCCATGTGGAGTAAGACGCTTGCCACCATCAATTCCGCACCCCACCGGTGCATATCCCGCATGAAAGAGCCGAAGGGAACATTGCTCAACAAATTGAGAATGTCGCCATACGCCTCCGCGGGGGTGGGGGC
>CBKYSX010000176.1:0-7408 GCA_966690745.1 uncultured Ardenticatenales bacterium | reverse complement strand
GCAGGGAGTTTCCAGCGTCCTTGTTGTGGAGGATATGGGGAAAATTTAAGAGGATACGCTCTCGTTTCCCGCCAGCCATTGCTCACTTTTTCGTCTGACTCTCAAAATAGGTAAAATTCAAGGATAAACACAGAACGGCAGGTTGATTTTCTCTCGCTTGCCACCCACTGAGGAGCATTATGAACCCGACGCAAGCGTCGTTGGAAGGAAAATATATGCCTCGCGGCAAACAGGTGTTGACCAAAGAGGTCAATTCCGAGATGGTGTTGGTGGATATGCAACGGGGGGTTTATCATGGTTTGAATGCGGTAGGGGTACAGGTATGGAAACAATTAGATGGAACCCATACCTTGAATGAGGTAATCGCCACCCTGCATCAGAACTATCCCGATATAGAACGCACCACCATCGAAGCCGATGTGCTGTCGCTGTTGCAATCGTTGTTGGATAATGAGCTGGTAGTGGTAGCGTAGAGAAAGCAGAGGGAAGAGGGAGAGAACAAATCTCTCCTTTCTCCTTTCTCTCTGAGTAAAATGCTTCAGAAGCGATTCCGTACTCTTACCTCGATGAGCCGTGCCGATTGGCAATGGCTGGGCGTAGCGTGGCTGGCATTGGCGCGGGCACGCTGGCGGATTGCGCGTCAGCCGATGACGGAGATTATTGCCGGGTTGCATAAAGCGGCACGTCCGCGACAAACCTCTATCGAGTCCGCGCCGATAGTGCAGGCGGTGTTACGCGCCAAACATCTGTTCCCGATGCCGATGCTCTGTTTGCCGGAATCGGTGGCGATTACGGAGTTGTTGGTGCAGAGAGGGCAACCGTGTGCATTAGTACTGGGGGCGCGACTGACGGACCAGCAAGGGTTGGATGCTCATGCGTGGGTGGAGCAAGAAGGGTTTCCCATCAATTCACCCTTGACGAGTGCGACGGACCATCCCGTATACTTACGGGAAGTGATTTCCTGTGAAGAGAGGACGTAAACGATGACGATTATCGAAGAAATTGAAACTATCAACGGAAGTAGTGTGCTTGTGCTGTCCCCCGAACTCCTCGCAGAAATGGGATTGGCAACGGGGGATAAAGTCGAAATTACAAGGACAGACCGAACGCTTACGGTACGACCTGTTGAGGCAGACGAAGACCGAGAATTTGATGAGATTGCTGAGCAATTAATGGCGGAACGGAAACACGTTTACGAAGCGTTGGCACGGGGTGCAGAGTAAAGATCATGAAGTTCTTGAACAAAAGACGGATTGTTATATGGCAAGCGAAATTGATTGATCGTTTTGGCGGCTCACATGGTATCCGGGACGAAGGTATATTGGATTCGGCACTTTTGGCGGCGGAAAACCGTTACCATTATGAGAGTGCTGACTTGGTTGCTTGCGCGGCAACTTACGCTTACCATTTAACACAAGCCCATGCGTTTATTGATGGCAATAAACGCATTGCCGCCTTTGCTATGGAATCATTTCTGCGACTCAACAAGCATAAATTGGGTGCGAGTGATGAAAAAATGATTGAGTTTTTTCTGGCGATTGCCTCCGGCGAATTGTCACGCGATGCCGTAGAAGCCCAAATCCGCGCATGGATAGTCTAGTATGTTAAACCTAACCCGACGCGATTTCCTAAAAATTGCCCCCGCCGGAACTCTGGCAGCATTGCTGACGGCATGTGGGCAAGCGGAAAACGCCCCGACCCCCACTCCCTCCCCCCCTACGCCGACCCCCGACGCGCTTTCGCCCGAATTTGTGGGCAGACGTTTTTTAGAGGCGTGGAAGGCGGAAGATTTTGATTCGATGTACGCCATGCTTTCCAATGAGGCACAGGCGTTAATTGACCGCGAGGCATTTGAGACACGCTACCGTGGGGTCTTAGCAGAGGCAACCGTTTATTCCTTTGATGCGACTCCCGTTGCCGCCGGACGGTTAGATGCGACCAATGCGGCAGTCGAATTTGATTTGCTCTATCGCACCCGTTTGGTAGGGGATATTCCGTTGCGTCCGCGCATGAGTCTGGTACTGGCAGAGAATGACAATTGGCGCATTTCGTGGACCCCTGCCCTGATTATTCCAGCATTGGGGGATAGTAACCGCTTGCGAATGTTCCCGCGGACCTCGTCGCGGGGAGTGATTTATGATCGCAACCGCACCGTGATGGCGGCGCAGGGCGCGATTGTCACCATTGGCGTGATTCCCGCGAATATCGAAGATGCAACGGCGGTGCATGGCTTGATTAGCGAATTATCAGGCATGGCTCCGGGTGAGATTGCCGAAAAATACGCAGGGCAACCGCCGGAATGGTTCGTGCCGATTGCGAATATCTCGTTTGAAACCTCTCAAGCCAATTATGAACGTTTGACGAACACCCCCGGTATTGCATTGCAAGACCAAGCCGCCCGTTCGTATCCGCAGGGGGCGGTAGGGTCGAATATGATTGGCTTTGTGGGGGCGGTCAGTGCGGAAGAATTGACGGCACTGGGGGAACGGGGCTATCAGGAAACGGATTACGTCGGGAAGCAAGGCATTGAATTATGGGGCGAAGAAATTCTGGCGGGGAAAAAAGGGGGACGGTTGACGGTTTTAACCCCTGAAGGGCAGGAAGTGGAAACTCTTGCCGATACCCCCGCTATTCAAAGCCGCGATTTGCACCTGAGCATAGATGCTAATTTGCAGAGGGCGGCGGAGGAAGCGTTACAGAACCGTAAAGGCTCGATTTTGATTGCGGATGTCGCCACCGGGCAACTTTTGGCAATGGCAAGTTTCCCCCGTTTTGACCCCAATATCATGTCCAGCGAATTGGACCCCGCCGCCCGCGCCCGGATTGCCGCCGACCCTGAACAGCCATTGGTGAACCGTGCCACACAGGGGGCATACCCGAGTGGCTCTTTATTTAAGATTGTGACGATGGCGGCAGGGATGGAATTGGCGGGATTGCCCCAGAGTGACCCCCATTTCTGTAGCGGCAGTTGGAATGATTTGGGCTTCCCGATGGCATGTTGGAAGAGCGGGGGGCATGGGAATATTGACCTCTATCACGGCTTGGAGCAATCCTGTAACGTTGTCTTTTACGAAACGGGGCTGGACCTCTACAGCGTCAGCGATATTTCTTTGCAACAGATGGCGCAAGCCTTTGGCATCGGGCAGAATACCGGGATAGAAATTGACGAAACCCCCGGCTTGTTGCCTACCCCTGCCTGGAAACAACAGTCATTGAATGATGTCTGGGTGCCGGGGGATACGGTCAACCTTTCCATCGGTCAGGGCTTTTTACAAGTGACCCCCGCGCAGATGTTACGCGTGGCATTGGCAATGGCAACCAACGGGTTGGTACGGGAATTGTCCATTGTCAGCCGTGCCGAAGACCCGACCGGGGTTACACCCATAACCGAATTCACAAAACCGGAACCGGCACGCCTTCCGATTCGTACAGAGAACATGAATACGATTCGTGCGGCGATGCGGGCAGTAGCAGTGCCGCCATGGGGAACGGCAAGCGGCTCTTTCGGAGATTTTCCGATTCCGATTGCGGGCAAAACGGGAACTGCTGAAAGTGTTCCGGGACAACCCAGCCACGCCTGGTTTGCCGGATACGCCCCCTACGACAATCCACAAATTGCCTTCCTGAGTATGTTGGAATTTGGCGGTGAGGGGTCGGGAGCCGCCGCGCCCCTGATGAAAACCGTTCTGCAACGTTATTTTAACGTATAGTGGTCGGCTTGCGGCTTTGATAAACAGCCGCAAGCGATTGCTGATTTTTGATGGGAACCCTCGAACAACACGCGCTGGAACAGCATGAGCACCTTCATGCCGGTGTTTCGCCCACGGATGGCTCGAAACGACTGATCATCGGATTTTTCTTTATTATCCTGCTTGGTGCCTCGCTCTTAAAACTCCCTTTTGCCACCATCAATCAAGAAGGCATTTCCTGGGTAGATGCCATCTTTACTGCAACCTCGGCGGTAACGGTGACGGGGTTGGTGCTCACCAGCACTGCCGAAACTTTCACGATTTTTGGTCAAATCGTGATTTTGTTGTTGATTCAGATTGGTGGGGTGGGGTTTATCTCGCTTTCGCTGGTACTGTTTCGATTGGCAGGGAGGCAGGTAAAATTAGGCGACCGTTTTCTCTTACAGCAATCCATGGGGGTAGATTCCACTACGGGGATTCTGCGTCTTGCGATGTACGTGTTAGGGATTGTGTTAGGGATTGAAATGCTGGGAGCTCTCTTACTGGCAGTGCGGTGGGCGTGGGGAGGGATGGTCTGGTATGATGCCATTTATAACGGGATATTCCATTCGATTTCCGCCTTTTGTAATGCCGGGTTTGATTTGTTTTACGGAACCGAGCATGGCATTTTATTTGGCTTTCAACGGGACATTTGGTCGCTGGGGATTCTGGCAGGGCTGATTATGATTGGCGGCTGGGGGATTCCGGTGGTGGATGAATTATTGCGCTGGCGGCGGGGACATCGGTTGACTCTGCATAGTAAAATTATTTTAACCGTAACCCTTATCCTCAATGTTGGTGGCACAATAGTCATTATGCTGGATACATGGCTGACCCCTAATTATCTGCATGATTTTCCGCTCTATGACCAAGTACTGATGGGTACGTTTACAGTTATATCGGCTCGGACTGCCGGTGTTACCATTATTCCATTAGAGCAGATGGGCAACGCCACCCAGTTGGTGATTATGGTGCTAATGTTCATCGGGGGTGCACCTTCCTCGATGGCGGGCGGGGTGAGTATCAGTACCTTTGCGGCGTTGGCACTGGCGATGCGGGCAACGGTAAAAGGGGAATATCAAGTGCGCGTTTTCGGACGGGCGATTCCCAACGAAACGGTTTACAAAGCCATTGCAGTTATGACCGTTTCGACCCTACTCGTTTTTACCATAACGTTAATTATGACTATGTTAGGTGATGGGCGGCTTTTTGTCATCGGGTTTGAGGTGATTTCGGGCTTTTCCAATACGGGATATAGCTTGAATTACACCACAGAACTGGATACTTTGGGCAAATTGCTCATTGCCTTTGTCATGTTCTGGGGGCGGCTCGGACCGCTGACCATTGTCGTAACATTGGCGCAACGCCAACATGTGTCGTATCTGACCTATCCTGAAGAAAAGATTATCATGGGCTAACCCCTTCCGTAGCGGTCGCAACGGTTGACCCATTTGATGTACCTATGAAAACTCCCCGCTTTCTCGAGCGTTTGTTAGCCAAGCCCACCACCGATAATGATGGGCTACCGATTAAATTACAGCATCCCAAACACCGCGAATTTGTTGTGGTGGGGTTGGGGCGTTTTGGTGCCAGCGTTGCCCGGTCGCTGGTGCAATTCGGGCATGGTGTTCTTGCCATTGACCGTGACCCGGCGCGGGTGCAACAGCTTTCTATGGATTTACCCCATGTGGTGGCGTTGGATGCCACGAATATAGAGGCACTCAAAGAGGTGGGGATTGGTCACTTTGAAACCGGTTTAAGTTGTATCGGAGCCGATTTTGAAAGCAATCTGCTCTCCTGTGTGCTCATGCGGCGGTTGGGGGTGCAAAAAGTGATCGCCAAAGCCCGCACCCGTACCCAACGGGAGGTTCTACTTCAGGTGGGAGCCGATGAGGTGATTCTGCCCGAACACGAAGCCGGGGTGCGATTGGCGCGGCGGCTGGCGGCGATTGACTTTGTGGATTATTTGAGCCTCGGCAATGATGTCGGAATTATTGAGTTGTGCGTCCCCTCCCGCTATGTAGGCAAAACGTTGTCAGAATCGGCGATTCGGAATGTTTATAACTTGACAGTGGTCGCGGTACGGCGGGAGAACGACGTTTTTCCCAGCCCTGCCGCCGACTTTGAGTTCTGCAAGGCTGATGAATTGCTTGTGCTGGGCAAATTTTCCGATGCGGAACGGTTTGTGTAAACAGCGATGGGAACACACAACATCCCCGTTGTGTTGCAGACCGAAAATCACACGGCTTTAGATAAGAGGGCGCAACGTCACCGTTGTGTCCTTCTACCTTTCCCCTATTACGGCACCTTTTGCGTTAGAGGTTGGGGGCACGCAGACCGTGCATTCCCAGAATAAGTGCAATCTCGCCGCCGTGATGGAGATCGTGTTCCATCACATGATAGATCACCCAACTGCGCGATACATAACTCACTTGCCCTTCCCATTCATCCGGGAAGGTGACAGCCCGCTCTGCTTCGGTCCAAAGGCGCAACCGGCTTTCAATAAACGCCCAGGTATCATCCAGTCCCTGCGCCAATTCTGCCCCGCTCCGCGCCGGTGATTCCCGTTGCCCCCATTCGGTGTAGGCATTCATACCCTCGTCATTTTCTTGAAGGGTTGCACTAAACCAACCTGCTCTCACGGAGATAATGTGTTGCGCCAATTGTCCCAACGGCCACATGTGCGGGGCGGGTTGTAGGGCGAGGTCAGCAATGGTTAGGGGGGCAATACAATCGCGCAACTTTACTTGATACTCCCGCCAATTTTCATAGATGACATCCAGAGTAGATTGAGTATCTGACATTCGGCTCCTCCATAAAGTAGGGTTCTATAAGCCCGTCCTGCGTTGCAGTCTACAGGGATGATGCGACAGAAGCCGATAACAAAAAATGGAATCGGCTATTTGGTCTTTCCGCTTATGCCGTACCGTAGGCAAATCGTAAGATTTCCCTCTAAAATGAATTCTGTGCCTTGAAATTTGGTATTTGCCTCAGAAACATTACTATTCTCGATTGTTGTTCTATGAAGAAATAGCGATGATGGGTGTTTTATCCAAAGAGGGGCATGTGGCACGAGAATCTGAATCCCATCCCAAAACCCTAAAACCCCATTTTGTGAAAGAGGTTGTTGTGCGAGGTTCGACGCTGAATAAAGGCAACACGCGCTACCGTATTGAGCAGGAACGCTCCCGCCATCGCATTGGCTGGTTCGTACGCCTGATTGCCAAATTAACGCTATTAGGGATGGTGGTTACCGCCATTGGGGTTGGAATTATCTATTTTGCGTGGGATTATCTCCCCGATAGTGTTGCCTTTCGGATTCATAGTTTACAAACACGCTTTTTACCGCAAACCCCGCCGCCGGAAGCCGTACCCACCCCTTCCGGGGCAACGAATCCGAATGATACGCTGGCGGCATTGGTGCTTGCGTCCCCTACAGCAACCATCGAACCCACTGCAACCCCGGAGCCGGAACCGACTGCCACACAAGGCGTTGTTACGGTGGATGTGACCGAGGTGGCTCCAACGGCTACACTTGAACCTACCGCTACACCGGAGCCAACCGCAACCCCCGCACCCCTGCACCAACTTGCCGCCCCCGCCGCCCAATTAGCGGGAATGCGCCATGAATATCAGGGCTGGAACAATTGCGGACCAACAACATTGGCGATGCACCTTTC
>CBKYSX010000175.1:0-7419 GCA_966690745.1 uncultured Ardenticatenales bacterium | reverse complement strand
TTAAGGACCCGCTTCCGCTGGAGGTCCAAATCCATTTATAGAGCAGGGTGTCACATTCAAAAACGTAAACCCGCAACGGGTTGCCGTTGGTAAAATAGGCGATTTCCGCCATCCCATCATTGTCCACATCGCCCACATCCACATCTACCCCGAAACCACCGCTAAAGCCAAAATCATAGCTCTGCGTTTCGGGGCTAAGCACGGTTCCCGTACTGCCGTTAATCACCAATTCGATATCGGGGTTGGTATCAATGTTGCCAATGCCTAAATCATAGCCGCCGCGCCCTATGGCATCCCATTCCAATGCGCCTGTCAGGGCATTGTAGACGCGGGTGGCATCGGAACGCACAACGACCACCTCCATCGCGCCATCGCTGTCTACATCGGCAACCCCCAGCCCTTTGACTCCTTCTGTACCCCCCAGGGCAATCTGGCGGTCTTGTTCATAAGAAGAGCCGTTCCATTCATATATGTAAACAAAGGGGCGGTCGGAGCCGATGTATAGTTCTTGATCCGCGTCACCATCGGCGTTACCAGTTTCAATCCACGCACAATCTATGCGTTCTCCATACCATACGACTTCATAATAGGTAGGGCTGACAGATTGAATAACATAAGGGGAACTGGTATTACAGCCAACGACTTCGAGCGAACCATCGCCCTCAATATCTACAACGACATTGCCTGATGAACCTGCTTTTTCAGAAAGGATACCTGTTGACCATAAGATTTGATCGTAATAGGGGATAAACAACTTACCGGGACTTTCCGCCCGTACCATCGCCCCGTTTGCCATCAACAGTACAAAGAGGAATCCGCCAACCAACCATGCCGCTCGCCGCGTCATTATTCTTGCCCTTTCTATGATACCGCCACCTAACCAACAAGTCAGATTTTCGCCCAATTCTAAGTTGGCATTAAGCAGGTGTCAAAGGGCTATAGGGGCTAATGAGAAGATGGGGATTGACAGGTGAATGGTGGGTTGACCGGAGAGAATTATTGCATAGTGCGTAGTGCATATTTCGTAGGGGTATAAGAAAGGCGAAACCCTGTTTCGCGGCACAGGAGAATCAACGGCGGGCGGATCATAGGTTCCATGCCCCCCGCCTATGGCACGTTCAAACAGGCGGGGCGGGTGCGCGAGGACGGGGGCAGATGGGGCTGGATTTGTAAGGAACTCTGTAGGGGCAACCAAGCGTGAAGCAGGGGGGAACGACAACCCACCCCCCTTCCCCCTCCCAAGAGCGGGCTTTCTACACACCCTCTTTTGTCCATACAACACACCTGTAGGGGCGACCCTCGTGGTCGCCCCTACAGACGGATTAGCCGCCGCCCGACGCATATCGAATCATGGGCAAATAGAGCTTTGGGGCGGAATCGGGTTTCGTCGGTAACGATGGCGACGATGGCTACTCAAAAGAATACCCCCTTTGTCATTAGCCATCGTTGTATCGGTAGGTAAGCAGAAACCTGGTTTCGATGCATATTTACGGCGGGCGGGTCAAGGGGTTCATATTGGAATTATCGCCATGCCTTGTGTGCAAAGCACATGCGCGTAGCGATGCCCCTACGACCGTTATACCGTCTTCAGAAATTCACGAATGGCGATGGCAGCACTGGCTCCTTCGCCCACGGCACTGGCGATTTGTTTGGTACTGCCATGCCGCACATCGCCCGCCGCGAAGATTCCGGGCAGGCTGGTTTCCATGTTAAAGGGAACCCGGTGCATATCGTCTATGTGATGCACAAGGTCATGCCCTGTCACCAGAAAGCCGCGTTCATCGCTCATTACTTGCCCGTTCAGAAAGACGGTGTTGGGTTGTTGCCCGATAAAGACAAAGGCGGCGGGGGTGTCGAGGGTTTGGGGTGCGCCGCCTTCGACGGTAAAGACCACCTGTTTCAGTTTGCCCCCCTTCCCTATCAGTTCGGTAATCGCAACGTTATAATGAATTTCGATGCGCTTATCCCCTGTTACTTTTTCAACGGCGGTTTTTCCGGCGGTGAGTTCCGGTCCGCGCACCAGCATATGCACCTTGGCTACAAATTTGAGCAGATGCAGGCTTTCTTCGGTGGCGGAATTGCCGCCGCCGATGACCACCACATGGGATTGCCCCTTATAAAAGGGTCCGTCGCAGGTGGCGCAATAATGCACCCCCGCGCCGATTAAATCTTCTTCGCCGGGAACGCCCAATCGTTTATAGGATGCCCCGGACGCAATCAGCAAGGCATAGGTGGAAATTTTGGTACCATCGGCAAGGGTGACAGTGCGTAACCCCGCTTCGTCGGGGGTAATGGATTGCACCTCTTGCGCCTGAAGCAATTCGACCCCGAAGCGGCGTGCCTGCGCGGTAAGCCGTTCGGCAAATTCCGCCCCGGTCAGTCCATCGGGAAAGCCGGGGAAATTTTCGATGGCGGCAGTAATACCCGCCTGCCCACCCAACGCACTTTTTTCAATGACCAACGTATCCACCCCTTCGCGGGCGGCATAGAGGGCGGCAGTTAAGCCCCCCGGTCCGCCGCCGATAATCACCAGATCGTAGGTCGTGCGGAGTGGTTTGGTCTGTAGCCCCAATTTTTGGGCAAGTTCGGCGTTGCTCGGCTCCACCACAAAAGAGCCATCGGGGAAGATAATCGTCGGGATAATCCGTTTGCCGTTGTTCTTTTCTTCGACAAGGGCACGGGCGGCGGGGTCTTCATCTATATCAATCCATTCGTAGCGAATCAGATGTTCGGAGAGGAATTTTTTACTGCGGCGGCAATCGGGGCACCAGGGTGCCCCGTAGACTTGAATAGCGGCGGGTGTATCGGACATGGGAAACCTCGTTCGGGACAATATCGGTAACGGGAGAAGTATTCAGACAAATTGTTACACAGGTGTTGCGAGAGGAAAAAGGGTTGAATCTATGGGTCACTCTTGCCATTTCACGCGCCCCGCATTATCCTAAGCAAGACCTTTCCCGCCTTACCAAACAACAGGGAATGGATGCATTTGGCACTCAAAGAGGAGGCACCCATGTCCGCAGGGCGTAACCCATGGCACATGGCATTAGAACAGTTCGATACCGCCGTTAGCTACTTGAAACTTGACGCGGGCACGATTGAATTTATCAAGATGCCCAAGCGTGAATTGACCGTCAATTTCCCCGTCAAAATGGATGATGGCTCGGTGAAGGTCTATACCGGATACCGGGTTCACCACAGTACGGTGCGCGGACCCTGTAAAGGGGGGATTCGCTATCACCAGGATGTGACGTTGGATGAAGTACGCGCTCTGGCGATGTGGATGACATGGAAATGTTCGCTCGTCAATATCCCTTATGGCGGCGCGAAGGGGGGCATTATTATTGACCCCCGCACGATGAGCCTGACCGAGTTGGAAAATCTGACCCGCCGCTACACCAGCGAAATCTCTCTGTTTATTGGTCCCGATAGTGATATTCCCGCCCCCGACGTAGGCACGAACCCGCAAACGATGGCGTGGTTAATGGATACCTATTCGATGCACGCGGGGTATACCGTCAATGCCGTTGTGACGGGGAAACCGGTTCCCATCGGCGGCTCGCTGGGTCGTGCTGATGCAACCGGCGTGGGTGTGATGTTCGCGGCGCGGCAGGCGATGCAGAAATTGGGCATTCCCGCCGAAGGCACAAAGGTAGTGGTACAGGGCTTCGGGAACGTGGGGTCGGTGGGGGCACGCGCCATGCAGGATATTGGCTGTACGGTGGTGGCGGTCAGCGATGTCTACGGCGGGATTTACAACCCCAACGGGATTGATATTCACGATTTGTTGCGCCATGTGGCAGTAACAAAGAAGGTAACGGATTATCCCGGTGTCGAAGTGATTAGCAACGACGAATTGATGGCGTTGGACTGTGATATTCTTATTCCTGCCGCGTTGGAAAACCAAATCCACGAAAAGAATGCGGATGCCATCAAAGCCAAATTGATTGTGGAAGGGGCAAACGGGCCCACCACCCCGGAAGCGGATAAGATTCTGTGCGATAAGGGTGTTACTGCCGTTCCCGATATTCTGGCGAATGCGGGCGGGGTGACGGTTTCCTATTTTGAATGGGTGCAGGGATTACAATCCTTCTTCTGGAGCGAACAGGAAATTTTCAATCGCCTCGAACGGATTATGACCAACGCCTTCACCGATTGTTGGAATATGGCGGAAAGCAAACAAGTGGATATGCGTACCGCGGCTTCGATTCTGGCGATTGACCGTGTGGCGCAGGCGGCGTTGTTGCGGGGGATTTACCCGTAAACATTGTGAAAAGGGAAGCAGAACGGGGGGTGGTTGTACCACCCCCCGTTCTTATTTTCCGTGGGGTGGGTTGCTGTTGACATTTTTCGCCGTTCATTCTGAAAATGGCACTTGGGGGACATTACAGCAGGTGATAAGATGGATGGGAAAAACCCTGTACTATGCTCTCTTTTCCTATCTCAGTATCCGGAGGTTCTATGCCCACCGAAGTCACTGATTTTGCCGAGATTGAAGCCGAATTTGTTGCCCGTGTTTCTACGTTGGTCTGGTGTAATATGACCACGGTGGATACGGTTGGTCGTCCCCGTTCGCGGATTGTTCACCCCGTATGGGAGGGAGCCATCGGTTGGATGACCTCGCGCCCTACCTCGCACAAAGCCAAACATCTGGCGGTGAATCCCTATGTTTCGATAGCGTATGTGGATGTTGTCAAGCCTGTTTATGTGGATTGCAAAGCGGAGTGGGTGGAGGATGTGGCGGAGAAAACGCGGGTATGGGAATTCATGAAGGCGATGCCTGCGCCCTACAGCTACGACCCGGCAATTGTTTTTAAGGGAGGACCGGACGATTACGCTTCGGGCTTTCTGAAATTGATTCCGTGGCGGGTGGAGGTTGCCACCTTTCCCACCGGACCCAACCTTGTATGGCGACCATCGTAGGGCATTGCCGACGATGTGCGATGCACGTATACAACGTAACAGCAACAGGGCGGGTCACAGGTTTCATGCCGATTGCCCCGTAGCACGGCGGGCGGGTCACAAGTTCCATACCGGTTGCCCTATAGGGTGTGACCCGCCCCTACTCCTTACTTTCGTCACACTATCTACCCCTTCTATTAATTTTCATTTGCAAACTATGGGTTCAGTTCCGTAATAGCTAGGTACTTCAGAAACTTCTTTTATAATTCCTTGTTCATCTATTGAGTATTTACGATTGAGGGAGCTAAAATGGTCATAATATACAATAAAACCACGATTAGGATAGGTCAAATCTAATTCTATTTCTTCTGACTGAAATGAAATATATTCGCTAGGTGGGTTCACTAAAACCGTATCTACCCGACTCACACGCCATAACAACTCTGAAACATGGATTCCGGCCGCCGCATATTCACAATCAAAGTAATAATTAATTTCATCTCTCGACATCAACAAACTTAGTTCCAACCGTTGTGCTAAAATAATACGATTTATCTCTGAATATATGTGTTGCAAAATCATGAAATTAAAACAGAGCGAACATATTCCAATAAAACCAAAGAAAACGATATTGCGACAGGATTTTGCAAAATTGCTCATAATTGTCCTTTCTTAACCTCTGCTCCAAAAACATAATTTATGCTTGAAGTGCGTATAGTGCGCTTCCCATTTGTAAGATACGGTCGCGGTGTTCGATGTGGGTAATCCATTCTGCATCCCACCCATTAATGCCATGATACGCCCCGGCAAACGCCCCCGCAATACAGGCAATGGAATCAGAATCGCCGCTCGTCACGGCGGCGCAACGAATAACCGCCATCGGGTCATTGGGGTACATCAGAAAGCAATAGAGGGCGGTTGCCAATGCCTCTTCTGCAATCCATCCTTCCCCTGTTGCCAGACAAGGGTCTGATTCCCGATCCATCGCGGCAACCGCCCGTTCTAATCGTTCAAGTGTCTGCAAACATTCTACCCATCCCCGCTCGATGTAGGCTTGCGGGGATGGCATCATCGGGGAACGTTGCCATAGATTCCCTAGCCACGCTTCATGGTAAATATCTTGTTGGCTTTCGGCATAATTACGTAGGCGTAGGAGTAGTGTTTCTACCGCCCCACCCTGCCCTAAATCTGCAATTACCCATGCCGTAAGGTCGGATGCCGCCAATGCTGTCGGGTGTCCATGCGTGATTGCCGCCTGTAATTGGGCAATACCGCTACGGGTGGTTGGTTCCACCGATAACACGCCAACCGGCATGACGCGCATATTCGCACCACATCCTTTGGAGTGAATTTGGGACGCTTCTGTCCAGGATTGCCCTTGAATCAGGGCTTCACAGGCAACCAGACACGTCATACCGGGGGCACGGTTGTTCTCAGGGTCGTAATACCATTCTATAAAGGCGTGGCTGAGTGCATGGCTTAAGGATTGGGAATTAAAGGGGAGCGGTGCCGCGAGCAAGGCATCGCCGACGGCAAGTGCCATCTGAGTATCATCGGTAACAAGCGCAGGTGTACCATATAGCATTTGAGGACCATGAGGGGGAAAGCGATGTTTGATTTCTGCCACCGATAAAAATTCGGTTTCTCTGCCCAATGCATCCCCCAATGCCATTCCGATTAAACATCCCAAAATATTGTCTACCTACATAGCATCGCTCCATAGGTGAGTTGAAAAAGAAACCGAGTTTTCCACGGCAGAAACTCGGTTTCGTCCGCCTCTGACATCTTTTGCCTGAACTGTCGTGGGTTTGCCCATTGACAAGGGCAGTGTAGAGTGAGTACCCTATAGTGTACTTGTTTTCGATTTCCCTTGTATCTATCCCGCATGACCCATTTTTCCGACGAACCTACTCTTACTCAAGATACCCTTGCCCGCCGCTATAGCGATGAGGATGTGGAAGCCATCCTGAAAAAGGCGGTGACGCTCCGCGAAACGTACAACCGTGAGCAGTTGGCGACGCTGGCGGCGGAGTTAAATGTTTCTGCCCGCGAACTGGCGATTGCCGAATCGCTGTGGCTGGCGGAACGGGAAAAACAGGCGCGTTCTGCCTTCATGGGCGAACGGCAACAGAGCGCGTGGACGCGGATGGCGTGGTGGGCGGGGGTGGGCTTGCTGATTATCCTTGCCTTTATCAGCCGCATTGCCCTCTTTGTGCAATTCTCCCGCTTTGCGGCAATTCCCTATATCGTTGTTCTGGTTGTGTTGATTGTCCTTCTGATTCAGACCTACTCCCAACGAAGCGGCGATGGTTTTGATATTGCCTATGAAAAATGGCTGGTGAAGCAGAAGGAACGGCGGGCGCGGGATGAACGGCGGAAAGAATTATTATCGTGATTGGAGACTACACCGTCCCCAATGCGATGGCTGGGAGACCACAACGTCCCCGTTGTGGTGGTCGTAGGAGGAACCCCATCCCGGTGTTTGGGAAATAGCCCAATCCACAGCGAAGACGCTGT
>CBKYSX010000174.1:0-7429 GCA_966690745.1 uncultured Ardenticatenales bacterium | reverse complement strand
CAATTCATTTTTGCTTTGAGTAGCGGTTTTTTTAACAGGTGGGAGCATTTACCCTCCCCTCCAGCAACTCCTGTTGAAATTTTACCACATTATTCTCTTAGGATTCGTAGTGTTGATCAGCAAATTTATGGTTTGGAGATATTTAGCTCAGACCGTGAGGAACGTACACAATGGTTCTTAGAACGTGAATCGGACCTTGAAGATGTTTTTCCCGTTATGTCTGATTGTGTAACGTAAGAACTGCCGTGGTCGCTTTTAAGTGCTCCTCCATCCGATTTCATAGATTGTCAAAAATTAAACTACGGTCCTGAGGCAGGGATTTCTTATGTGGTATTAGACAAGCAACAGCACCTGTGGGCAAGGATTATTACGATGACCACTTCAGGGGGGTTGATATTATTGGTACTCTTTGCCATTGGTGCCTTCATCCTATCGCCTGTAATATCACTTGGTTTTATGAGAGGAGGAAGGCGTTTGCTTTCTAAAAGAGCAAAAGAGAATAATGTTCATTGAAACTCCCGTGCCAAAACATTACAGGTTCAGAAAACGGCTTGGATGGATTGTGTACGCGCTTTTTTCGGTGCTATCTGTTGGGGTAATCTGCACTTTGTCGCTTTGGGATGAGTATACGCTGGTATTGGGCATTTGCTGTTTACCTCTCTGGATATTACTGCTATCGTTTATAGGTATCCTTATCCGTGACTCCACCTATCGCCACGCCTTATTATCTGACCCCCAATCTTGACGATTTCCCCCCTTCTGAGAATACTAGATACAATAGGGGCGGTAAGCGTAAGAAAGGCGATCCCGCTTTCTGCGTCCTGCTTTCCGCTTTCCGAATCTGTCCATCCAAGGCAATGACTCGATGAAATATTCCGTCTATTCTCTTTCTGATACGGGGCGTGTCCGCCAATTAAATGAAGATAGTGTGCGTGTCGAACGTCCCTCGGATGCCACCATTGCAGGCAAATGGGGGGATTTGTACGTGGTGGTGGATGGCATGGGCGGGCATGAATCGGGGGAGGTCGCCAGCAAGATTGCGATTGAAACCATTGCCCGTGCCTACTACAGCGCGAACGGGATGCCTACCGATGAGGCGTTGGCACACGCGATTAAAGAGGCAAATGCCGAGATTTTCCGCCGCGCCCAGGAAGAAGACCGGCATGGCATGGGGACAACGGTAGTGGCGGCGGCACGAATTGGTAACAAAATTCACCTCGCGCATGTCGGTGACAGCCGCATTTACCTGATTCGGGATGGGAAAATTAAGGCATTGACGCAAGACCATTCGATGGTGGCAGAACAGGTGGCGGCGGGGTTACTGACCCCGGAAGAGGCGGAACGCCATCCGTACCGCAATGTGATTTCGCGGGCGGTGGGAACCACGCCACAGGTAGAGGTTGAAATTTCCGCCTCTTCGCCGCTTGAACTGCGCGAAGGGGATGTGATTCTGCTCTGTTCGGACGGGTTGACGGAACACGTAAAAGCCCCGCAAATCCGGCAGATTGTTGCCAATCGGGCGGCGGAATCGGCGGCACACGCCTTGATTCAAGCCGCGAATAACGGTGGCGGCAGTGATAATATCTCGGTAATTCTTCTGCGGGTGGGGGATGTGCAAACGGATACGGCGACGACTGCGGTCATGCCTGTAGGTGATGCGATTACCGAACCCAATCCGGTGCTGGCTCCCGCGTCGGAAGTCGCGGCGCGGCTGGCGGATGCGCCACCCCCGCCCACAAAACGGCGCGGCGGTTTCGGCGGGTTGCTGATGAGTGCGTTAATTGTGGCTCTGGTGATTGTCGGGGGTTATTTTGCGTTGAACACTTTTGTCTTTGTGCCCCCTGTGGCGGCAACGGCGACCCCCGCCGTGACGATTGAAGCCACGATGACCACCGCCCCCCTGCCCACCAACACGACACGCCCTGCCAGAACCTCTACTCCCCGTCCTCCGACGGCAACCGTTGAACCCACGCTTGCTCCGCTCCCTACCCTACCACAACCTGCGCCGTAAAATTTTGTTTTCTATAAGTAGGGGCGGTGGTCGGAATGTGGGATACATCCTTATAGAGCGCACACCCGCCCGCCGTTGCCGCCCACCCACGCACCATTTTGGGACAAGGACGGGTCTTTAACAATGGTTGCATCGCTCTGCATTCCGATGTGCGCAAGGCACATGCGCGTAGCGATGCCCCTACCTGACTGACATACAAGGCTTGGGGTCAGGTTCCATATAAATTGATAAATACAGGTAATCTTTAGCTATATAGGATAGGGCGTATGAATATAGGACACTTCGGAAGTACACGGTTGTACATTTTGATGGCGTGTGTTTATTAGCCCCGTCCTTTAGGGCGGGGAAAACGGCGACCCACCCCCTTCCCCCTCCCAAAAGGGGGAATGACCATATTTGCTATACTTCAAAAAATTTACGTCCACGACCCGTTGACCAACTCCACATAATCTGCTACGAGCAACGTAATCATCTGTTCGCCAAAGTCAGCGGTTGCCGCGCCAGGGTTTTCGCCAATCGCGCCGGAGGGCAATGCCGCCCGCACCACATCGGGGGATGAACTCCAAATCGCGTCGGGTGCGTCCGGGTGTCCGATGGCTTCATGGAGCTTCACAAGGGAAGCATAGTCTACCAATACGCCCGCCGTTTCCTCTAACCCGGCGTGTCCTTCATTCCGCCCGTATACCTTCTGTGCTACCTCTCGCACCACTTCTTCCGTCCACCAATGGGAGACATAGACTTTCAAATCCCGTTTGATTTTACAGGCAAGCGATACTGCCCAATTGAGGGCGTTGCGGTTGCCGCCATGCCCGTTGATTAAGAACAATCGCCGCCATCCGTGACGGTATGCACTTTTGATAACATCCAGATATAACCCTTGCAAGACCTCTTCGGAAAGGGTAATCGTACCGGGGAATGCCATATGCGCCTCGCTCATGCCATAGGGCAACGGCGGGGCAATCGGAACGTCCGTTGCCGCCGACAACCGTTCCGCAAGGGTGATAGGTATCAGGGTATCCGTTCCCAGGGGCAAATGGTGTCCGTGTTGTTCCGTCGCCCCCGTCACCAGAATCAGGCGATCATCGTGGCTCAGGTAGACTTCAACATCCGTCCATGGCAGGTGGGAGAGGTAAATAGGGGTCATTGGTGATTTTGCTCTTTGTGATTATCGTTTAGAAAACACATCAACCGGGCAAAACGATACCCTCCTGATGAATAGTCGCAAAAAAACAACCACAAGGAGCACGAAAATGGTTATTACCCACGATGATACGCAACTCTATTATGAAGTTCATGGAAGCGGCGCACCGTTACTCGCAGTGCATGGCTTCCCATTGTCGGGGAAGTTATGGGCGGAAGTAACGCCCGATTTGGCTCGGGACCATCGCCTGATTGTCCCGGATTTGCGCGGGTTGGGGCAAAGCCGCCCGACCCCCGATACCAGCATGGGGCGATATGTCGAAGATTTGGTGGCGGTACTGGCAGAGGCAAAAGTAGATGAGCCTGTGATTCTAATGGGGCTGTCTATGGGGGGCTATATCCTGATGGAATTCTGGCGGCGCTACCCCGAAAAAGTTGCCGCCCTGATTCTGGCGAATACCCGCGCTCAAGCAGATACGCTTGCCGCCGCCGAAGGTCGCTACACCACTGCCGAAAAAGTACTGGCAGAAGGCAGTCATGTGGTCGCGGATAGTATGGTGGAGAAACTGTTTGCGGCATCGGCTCCCGCGGAGTTAAAAGAAGAATGGCACGGAATTATGGCGAACAGTTCGCCGGTAGGGGTGGCGGCGGCATTAAAAGCGATGGCAGAACGCCCTGATTCGCTGGATACCCTAACCACCATTACCGTTCCAACACTGATAATCGCCGGACGGGAAGATACGATTACGCCTGTAAGCGATGCCGAAACCATGCACCGATTGGTCGAGGGTTCGACGCTGGCAATCATCGAGGAGGCGGGACACATGACTCCGGTGGAATCACCGGGAGCCTTTGCGATGGCAGTACAACAGTTTTTACGGCGGTGAGAGCGGTTTGGTTTTGAGTGAACGGGTGTCACAGGGCTAAAGTGACCGTGTTATAGACCCATCCCATAAACAACGGGTCTGTAGCCCCGCCTCTTTAGAGCGGGGAACCAAGCGCATTACGAAGTGATACAGAAAGCGGCGGGGATTTCCCGCCGCTTTTCAATTTACCCGATTCGCGGACGGGCAACAATAATCACCCGATGGCTGTTGGTTTCATAGGGCCAACAGGAAACGAGCGTGAGTCGTTCATCCTCTTTGGGCAAAATGTAGTCGTTGTTCTGAATCCGCACGTCAAGGGGCATTCCCTCTTCGCGCAGGATATACTTTTCCTCAACGACATAGGTATAAGGAAAGTCGCCCGTAAATACCTGAATTTCATCCCCCGGTTCCAAATCGGAAAGGGAGCGAAACACCTCGGTTCCGACATTGTTATGCCCGCTAATCACGACATTGTTATCATTGCCGGGGGTCGTGGAATTGACGTGCCAGCCCGCTTCGTTTAAGGGAACTATCCATTCCGTAAAAAGACTGCCTGCTGTATCTTCCCGATATTCCCACACCATGGGTACAACGGCGGTATCCACCCCGATTTTGGGAATCACCAACCGGCTAGGGGATGTGACCGACGGCGGAAAGGGGTCGGGGGTGGGAGTCGCCGTTGGAGAGGGAAGCGGTGTTTCCGTCGGGGTCGAAGTCAGGGCAGGGGTCATCGCCACTGCCGAATCGGTAATGGATGGCGTTGCGGTAAGGGTTGGAGTATTGGTAGGTTCCGGCGTTGCAGAGGGGGTTGGTACTTCCTGCGTCACCACCACCGCCAACCCTACCCGACCCGTCGGGTCGTCTAAGGTGACAACGGCGCGGTTCTGATACCACCACACCCCTAATCCGGCTACCAGCAACAGCACCCCCACTGCATAAAAGAGATAGGGAACTGTCGGAATTTGTTTTAGATTCATACGTAAACTATCACTGTTGTTCGGCTATTGATTAACTACGGTTGCGTTCGGGCACGGCGGCGGGTATTGCGCGTTCGCTCTTTGGACGAACGATGATTCCATGCAATCCATACCGCCCCGGTAATCACCAACGCAATTCCAATCCATTGCGCGGTGGGCAATGCCCCCATACGCCACGCATCGGGGCGGAAAAATTCGACAATAAAGCGCACCGCCCCGTACCCTATCAAATATCCTGCGGCAATGTCGCCGGAGCGTATTGTATTCGTATGGCGACGATGTACATAAAGCAGTATAGCCACCACGCCCAGATTCAACAGTGATTCATACAGGAACGCAGGGTGAAATCGCGTTTCAAGCGGCAGATTCTGATACTCCGCCAGCCGATGTTGCATATCAATCGGAATCCCCCAGGGCAGGGGGGTCGGTTGCCCGTACAGTTCCTGATTGAAATAATTGCCCCACCGTCCGATCGCCTGCCCCAGCAACAGTGCCATCGCGCCTAAATCCAGAAAGGTCGTAAAAGGTAGTTTATGGCGGCGCGTATAGAGCCAAACCACAATCACGCCACCCAATACCCCTCCGTAAATCCCCAATCCTCCCTCCCAAATCGCCAGGGCGCGGGGGAAAGGAATAGATTGCCCCAAGAGCACGATTTCCGTCCAGGGGTTCGTGCCAAAATAGTAGCTGATGCCGCTTTGTCCGGCTCCGGCAGGGGTGGAAACGACATGATACAGCCGCCCGCCCAGTACCCCGCCCAACAAGCCAAACATCATAATATTCCATACATGGTCGGGGTTTTGTCCCCGGCGGGGGGCTTCCTTCGCCGCCAACCATGTGCCGAGCAACGCCCCGCCAACAATCAATACGCCATACCATCGGATTACCAATGGTCCGAGTTGAAAAAGAATAGGGTCCGGGAAAGTCATGTTGTCATGTGTAGATGGCATGTACCTGTTTACACTCCATCCGTCTTTCGTCTGATGAGTTAGAAGTGATGCACTTCAAGCGAGAAAGGAGGGTAAGAATACTTCCTACGGGAATTATTTTTACCCCTCTACTGCCTAACTTCTATGAGTATCGGTACATCTTACCACAACAAGATGAGGGACGGCTTTTGCGAAAGGTCATGCAACATCAATGAAAAAAGCACGGTCAATGACCGTGCCTTCATCGGAGTGCATATCGCGAACTATATTTTCGCTTCTTGGCGGATATGCGCCAACAACCCCGTTGTCGCCTCGTCCAGCATTTTGTAGACAAGTTCGTAGTTTTTGTGGTAATAGGGGTCGGGGACATCCAACGCTCCGTCCGCCTCATTCGTATCCCCCGAAAATTCCATCATCAACCGAATTGCATCCAACGCTTCATCATAGCCCGTGTCATAGGCGAGGCGGCGCACATCGTTGAGGTTTTCGGTATCCATCACAATTAGATAATCGGCAGTGGCGAGGTCTTCTTCGGTCAACTGCCGCCCCACGATGCCATCATATTTGATGCCGTGTTTGTCTAATTCCCGTTGGGTGCTTCGATGCGGGCGTTCGCCAACATGGTAGCCATGCGTTCCGGCGGAATCTACCTTGATTTTATGCGCGAGTTTTGCCCGGGTAATTTTGTGGCGCAGTAATGCCTCTGCCATTGGCGAACGGCAATAATTGCCCATACAAATGAAGAGTACTGAAATCATAAGGGAATGTGGTGAAAAACAAATCGGGACAGGATGGAGGGAGTGTATACGGCTGAGCGATGATTACAAATCTGAACGTACTTCCTCGCCCTCCACAGCAAGAACACTGTGGACTCCCGGCACTTTTTAATTGTCCGATTACTACCAATGTGATATAGTTTGCCTCTGACCAAACAAGCGTTTGGTTGATATTATTGCAGGAATGCCTTGCGCTGTCGGGTAAGCACAGGCAGTAGGATGGTATGACCATGCTGGAAGTGGCGCAACGGGAAGACATTACGCGGCGGGACGAATTATTGGCAAAAGCGGCGCATTTGTTCCGTGTCAAGGGCTATCACGCCACAACGATGAAGGACATCGCGGCAGAATTGGATATTTTGCCGGGGAGCCTCTATCACCATATTAGTAGCAAAGAGTCGCTTTTGGTCGAAATTATGCAACGTGGGATTGTAGCCTTAATGGAACGTGTGCGTCCGGTGGCGTATAGCCGCCAGACTCCTCTAACCAAGTTGCGCCAAATTGTGCATATTCATGTAGAAGCCATTGCCCAATACCCTGACATTTTGACAGTCTTCTTACATGAAGTGAAATCCCTCCCTCCCGACAAACAGGCACAACAATTACATCTGCGGGATGAATACGAACACCTGATCAAACATGTGATTGAAGAGGGGCAGACGCAAGGGGTATTCCGCGCCATGCACCCTCGCATGGCAACCAACGCCATTCTGGGTATGGTGAACTGGCT
>CBKYSX010000173.1:0-7431 GCA_966690745.1 uncultured Ardenticatenales bacterium | reverse complement strand
GGCGACCATTTGCCCGTCAGCGACCATTTTACGGAAAAGCAACGCCAACGATTGGCGGTGGCGTACCATCGTTTATTGCGGGAATATCAACGGGTAGATTTTGATGATTTAATTTTGTACGCCTCGCAACTGCTCTATGACGATGAGGCGATAGCGGAAGAATGGTATCGCGCCCATCCATGGCTCTTTGTAGACGAGTTTCAGGATATTGACCCTGCCCAATATCAATTTTTGCAATTGTTGGCTCCGCCGGGGCGGGGGCGGGTGATGGCAGTATTGGACGATGAGCAACGGATTTACAGCTGGCGTGGCGCAGAGGCAGGGTTGTTGGGGCGGTTTCGCAAAGAGTATCATCCGCGCCCCTATCAGTTGCGCCGCAATTACCGGTCCGGGGACGTGATTACGACAATCTGTGACCGATTGTTGCAGTGCGGGAAGGTAGAGCGCACGACCAACCCGCAACGCGCCGAAACGGGGGACTGTTTCCGCCATTGGTTCAACGAGCCACAGGAAGAAGCGACTTGGCTGGCACAGGAAATCAAGGAGTTAGAACGACAAGGGATTCCATTGGGGCAGATAGCGATTTTGTACCGTCATCACAAAGTAGGGGAGTTGTTGGAGCCGCTTCTGCGTCAGCAAAACATTGATGCCCAACGGATTCAACGGCAACCCTTTTTAGAACGGCGCGAGGCGCAGGAATTGTTGCGCTATCTGGAAGCCGCCGCCAAGCGCGGAGCCGATGCCTTTGCCGCCGCGCTCAATTTTCCCCGTGTCGTCGCAGACGAATTTACGATGGCGCATTTGCAGAGATTGGCGCGGGAAGAACGATTGTCTTTTGGTGACTTGCTCCAAAAAGCCGATGCTTTACGGAGTATCGGGCCCGCCACCCGCGCCCAGATTCGCGCCTTCCTGCGGGCAGTGGATACCACATTGGTTCCCGCCGTCAACGCGCCGATGGAGGCATTAAATGAGGCACTGTTCCGGCTGATTGAACAACGGCGTAGCCCGTACCCCTATCTGAAAAATGAAACCTTGCGCGGGGTGGTTGAATTTGTGGAACGATTTCTGCCCTGGCGCGATCTTCGTACTGCCCTGATACAACAACCGCAGGTGCATGTGGTGGCAGAGGACAGTGTGGATGGATGGGGCGCGGCGGCGATTGTGGTGGGCGCGATTCGTCACTTTTTGTTGTTGGAAGTCATGGTAACAGGACGTGATGAAACAACCCCGCCCAGCGCGTTGAGGATTGTCTGCGGCGCGGCAGAAGCGGGGGTGATAAGTTTGGTTTCTGCGGATGTGGGGTCGTTGCGCTATCCCGCCGCCTTTATGGCATGGCAAACGATGGCGGCGGTGATATTGTCTTTTGAGCGGTTTCATACCACCGATTTTGCGATTTTGGATTTGGAAACCACAGGAATTCGTAAGGATTTTGACCGCCCGGTGGAGCTTGCGGCTCTGCGATTAAAGGGAGTACACGCACAAGATGAGGGCTGGAGTTCGTTGGTGAACCCAGAACGCCCGATTGAGAAACGCGCTAAAGCCGTGCATAAAATTGATGAACGGATGGTGCAAGGTGCACCCTTGATTGCAGAAGCCTTGCCCTACTTTTTAGATTATCTGGGCAATCGCACATTGGTGGGGCATAACATTCGGGATTTTGATGTGCCGATGGTGGCAGTAGAAGCGCAACGGCTGGGATTGCCGCCTTTAACCAATGAGATTGTGGATACGCTGGATTTGGCGCGGCGGCTCTTGCCTGATTTGCCCAATCACAAACTGGAAACCCTCGTTGAGCAATTGGGGTTGCCGCAGGGGGAGCATCATCGGGCAATGGCGGATGTGGGGCATACCCATGAAGTGCTTCGCTATCTATGGAAACAGCATACCTATGACCAACGCTTACATTTGTTGACGGGGGCGTTGCCCTTGGTGGCGTTGGCATGGCAAGCGGAAGGGGCATCACAGGAGGAGGAGCAATTATTCGTGGCGACTGGTGGGCTGGTGTTGCAGAGGGAGAGCGATCCTGCCTTGTATGGAGCCTGTTGGGATGCCTTACCGCATGATGTACAGCACCGGCTTGCGCCGATGGTGCAAACGTTAAAGCAGGCACCCCTGACAGATATTCAGGATGATGTAGTGTGGCGTGAGGTACGGGCAGAGTGGGAGCAGTTTACATGGGATGTGGCGCGGTTGGCAGGGGATAGTTCGCTGGAAACCTTTTTGAGTTACGCCAATTTAATGAAAGGGGAAGGGGAACCCGACCATGCCGACCGGTTGGGCATGATGACGGTTCATGCCGCCAAGGGTAAAGAGTTTAAGGTAGTCTTTCTGGTCGGGCTAGAGGAGAAAGAATTGCCTTCGTTCCGTGCGACAGATGAGGAATCTTTGTTAGAGGAGCGGCGGGTCGCCTATGTGGGGATGAGTCGCGCCGCCGACAGGCTCTATCTGGTGGGGTGCGAGTATCGGTCGGGGTACAGCCGTGCACCGTCGCGCTTCTGGCGGGATTTGGATGTGCTGTTTCGGTAGCAGGACGCGGAAAGCCGAAATGACCGGAAACCACAGAGGACACAGAGGGCACAGAGAACGGCGAGGGGCACGAATGCCACGATTGCCACGATTTCCATTCAAAAGGCTACCCCCCAGATCTATGGGAACCGTGCAGGGGGATGCGGGGAATTAAGAGATGATTCGGGCAACCACAGGAATTGAAGAGAGAGCAATTAATTGTTTCGTATAGCCACAAACAACAGGACAATCAAGGCTACAGAATCTACTCTTGAAGGGGGTAGCCTTCTCATTCGATTTTGTAGATTCTGTAGATTTCGTCAGCCTGCCGTTCACTTTTCACTGACCGCTAATCACTATTCACTGCTTTGCCATTCCTCCCGTAACAGGGCATAGACTGTATCATCCACCCATCGCCCGTCGCGCAGAACCGATTGTCGGAAATAGGCTTCCTGCCGCATCCCAACCCGTTCCGCAACTTTAATAGATGCGGTGTGTTCCGCAAAGATCGTGGCAGTGACACGATGAAGGCGTATGGTGTCAAAGGCATAGTGAATGAAGGCGCGGACGGCTTCGGTAGCGTAACCCTTACCATGATGGGCAGGGTGCAGGACATAGGTCAGTTCGCCCTGTTGCGGCTCCTCTTCCGTGATTTTGAGGATACATTCGCCCACCACCTCATTGGTGTCGTTCGGAACAATCACCACGCGCACCCGGTAACCGGGGGTGCCAACGGGGGCGGTGCGGTTATATTCAATTTCGTCCAAGATGCTTTCGGCGGTAACAGGGCGCTTGCTCAAATACTGCGTGACTTCCGGCAACTGACGATAGGTGAGGAGAGCCGGAATGTCGTCAGCAGTGAGCAGACGGAGGGTGATGCGGGGGTTTGTGATAGAAACGAAGGTCGTATTCATATCTAGGTAGTAGAGTTTTATACCGCTTGGGAGACTTTATAAGAGTACAGTTTGAATCGTTGTAGATTATTATTCACTAAGACCCCAGCAACCCCGGAATCACCTCCTCCAACTCCTCCTCCGTCACGGGTCCCACTTTGCTCCCCACAATCTGCCCATCGGCGTTGATGTAGACAGTGGTGGGCAAACCCCGAATTTCCAATTCCCCTGACAGCCACCCCTTGTCATCCACCACAATGGGGAAGGGAATGTCGTATTCGCGCACAAAACCCGCCGCGCTCTCCTGATTTTCAAGGTAGTTGACTCCGACCACTACCACATCATCATGTCGCCCGTCAATCTCTGCCAGTAGGGGCATTTCGGCGCGACAGGGGAAACACCATGTTGCCCAAAAATTCAGAATCACCCCCTGCCCTTGCCATTCAGCAAGGGTGGTTTCCGTACCATCCAGCATCGTAAAGGTGAGGTCAGGCGCGGGGCGGGGCGCAATGGTTGGAATCGGCGTGATGGTTGGTACATCGGACGTAGGCAAGGGTACGTCCGATGCGGGTTGCGAACAGCCGATAAGGGTGGCAATCAGAATCAAAACACAGGGGGTAAACCGCCAGAGGCGGGTAGGTGGTGGAGTCATGGGTGGAATTATGGTTAAAATGTGGTGGAGGCAGAAATCGGGCAATCACTGACATCATAGGTGTGATAATCGAGGATATTAAATGGCATTCATCTATTTGTCTCCTCGCAAAGTACACTTGCAGAACAGAGGCTTCTCCTTAAAATTTGTAATACCTCTGAAAGATAGATACCTTATGGTGGTGCATGGTGCGATGACTGTGGTTTCTAAAATGCGGAGTATTCAGTATAGCCGCGAGTTCCACATAATTGTATGCCCCCCGCAAAATGCAACCCTCTGGAGTACCGATAGATGATTCCCACTGATATTACCTATACCGCCGCCTTTTCAGCAGGCTTATTATCATTTCTTTCCCCCTGCGTTTTACCACTGGTTCCTATTTATTTAGGGTATCTAACAGGAGCAGGAGCAGGCAATCGTGATATACAGGTTGAGCAAAGTCGCCTATTTACCTTAGCGCATGGGGGGGCGTTTGTTTTTGGATTTTCCCTAATTTTTATCGTTCTGGGGGCGGGTTTTGGAGTGTTTGGGGACTTCCTGACAGATAACTTGGACTGGGTTTTGCGGATTGGCGGGATACTTGTGATTATTATGGGTTTACACCTCATCGGGGTTATCAAAATCCCCTTTCTTTACATGGAGAAACGGATGGAATACCAACATGGCGGTAATCCGAATGTTTTCTCCTCTATGTTAATCGGGGCAACCTTTGGGGCGGGCTGGACTCCCTGTGTCGGTCCTATTCTGGGGGGGATTCTTACCCTTGCGGCTCTACAGGGTGATGCGCTACAAGGGGCAAGTCTGCTGACCGTATATTCGTTGGGTTTAGGGGTTCCGTTTCTAATTGCCGCGATTGGTTTGGGGCAAGCCAGTCGCTTTATTCGCAAAATGGGTCCGTATCTGCGCTATATTGAAATAGCCAGTGGGGTATTGTTGGTATTTGTAGGGGTGCTGATTTTCAGCAACTACCTTAGCGTGATCAATTCCTATTTCATTCAATTTACCCCGGCATGGCTCTTCGAGCGGTTGTAAAGTGCCGCCAATTTTCTGCTACCCGATACCGATAGTCCACTCGTCGGAAACTTGTTTTTCTAAGGCTTTGAGATAGACACTGACTTTTGCATAGAAGATAAGATATGCCTCGTGGTATATCTGAAATTGTACGTAGACCGGGGGCGTGAAGCCATACCCCCGGTCAATTTGTTTGGTTTGAACCTCCTCTTCGGAAAAGGCGTTCACTGCATCATAGAGTTCCGCATCCAGCATTTTGAACCAGGCTTTGAGGTTCTCCACACTGTCCGGAATGATTGGATGGGAATCGCGGTATTCCCAATCCTGTTTGAACGTTTTGAAGGAATGGATATACACCTGCTGAGTGTAGCCCAATTCTTCGCACAATGCGCCTAACATCGGGTTCTGACCCGGAAGTTTATACGCCAAATCTTCATCAGAGAGCACGTCCATCAGTTGGTTTCGTAAGAATGCTATTCCGGGGAATTGCCCTTCAAATTCCTGTTCGATAATGCGGTTCATAGGTGACCTCTAAAGATGATGGTGGTATAAACCATCATAATAGCACAACCGTTCTGTATTGTGATGTAAGCCTAGGTGTATCCGTTTCTCCCCCGGTGCAAAATCCTTGCTAATGTTTTGTTATCCGAATGAAAGATGCAAAAAAAGAAACCGGGTTTTCCATGGTAGAAACCCGGTTTCATCACTCATATCCATAGCCTTATTATTCAAAGGCGGCAATAGCAGTATATAAACTTTTGTTGTGTACCAAAAGGGGTTTGGTGTGCCTCATTCGCGCTGTGAACCAGCGCAAACTCGTTGCCAAATTCATCATGGAGAGTGTCGGGGTTGTACCGCACGACTTCCAACCCGCTACAATGGGTTGGTCCATCTACTCCAAAAGTAGCAACGATGACATGTCCACCCGGTTTGACGGCTTCTTTAACGATTTCGACATAGCGGACACGATCATCAGGGTTAGTGAGAAAGTGGAAGACGGCACGGTCATGCCACACATCGTAAAAATGGGCGGGTAATGTCGCCTTGGTGATGTCGGCTTCCAGCCATTTTATCTTGTCTGCTTCTGCGCCTAGGCGTTCTTGCGCGGCGGCAAGGGCTGACCCCGAAATATCCAGCACGGTCACGTTTTGATACCCATCGGCAATCAGATGATCTACGAGGGTGGAGGCTCCACCCCCTACATCAATAATGTGCCCCGCTTTGCCAACCCCTGTTTGCTCAATGAAGGCGAGGGAGAGGGTTGGGTGTTCCTGGAACCAACTGACTTGAGTGGTGGGTTTTGTGGTGTAAATCGTTTCCCAATGGGTTTTGTCGGACATGAAATTACCTTCTTCTGGTTGCCGGGCTGTAGGGGCGTACCCTTGTGGTCGCCCGCCGTTAACCTTATATCCGTACAGAGCCTCGAAAGCCTCTGGCGGCGTAGTAAGAGGGCGCACCGTTGTGATAGAAGAAGACCCTACCATAGCGGCGATCTCCAAAAATGGCACCCCCGCGTTTTCGGACAGAAACAGAGGTTTGTACCCAGCTGGAAGTTTTGGTGTCAAACTCGCCTAATTGCTGGAGTGCCAGATATTCTTCTTCTGTTAAAAGTTCGATTCCCATTTCCTCTGCCATATCCATAGCCGTATTTTGGGGACGGGAGTCCGCACTTCGGGATTCCCACCCTTTACGGTCATAACAAAGGCTACGGCGACCATCAGGGCTTTCCGGGGAACAATCATAAAAAATGTATTCGTCCCGCTCTTCATCATAGCCGACAACATCCGGCTCCCCGCCGGTGCGTTCCATTTCGTTGAGCGACCACAGTTTTTCAGGATTGGCTTCCAGTTTTGCCTGAACTTTGCCCCATTCCATGTCAGGGTGGCGGTTCATGTTTTGCTCAAACCGTTCTTTCACAACATCCAGTAGGTCTTCACGTTGTTCGGTTGATAATTCCTTTTTTGTTGCCATACATAGTCCTTTGGCGAAATGAGAAAAGGAGAAGGAGAAATGACTTTTCCGCGTTCCCCCTCTCCATGATGGAGAGGGGGCTGGGGGGTGAGGTTGCCGTTTCTCTTTTTCTGCTACTCCGTCACCTCAAACACACTACTATCGCTTCGTCCGAACACTTCGGCGTGGTAGGCTTCATAGCCAATGCTGGGCATCACATTGTAGGTTCCCGGTACGGTGGCGCGGAGCAGGTAGGTGTATTCATACGTTCCTTGCGGGAGGAAGTCGCTGAACAGTACCACCTTCTCATCCCTAATGATGCTCTGCGACCAATCATTATACCAGTACGGATTGATGTCCGATTCGTCTACTACAAGACCGCCGCCCGGTCCGGTGGTGGCTTGCGAATTGGTGAGCAGG
>CBKYSX010000172.1:0-7552 GCA_966690745.1 uncultured Ardenticatenales bacterium | reverse complement strand
CGATCGGGCTGGGCGCCGTCCTGCTGATCATCGGCATCACTGCGCCTGCGGCAAAGCCAGCAATGCCAGCCCCGCCAGAAGCGCATACGGAATCAGATTGCGGTAGCGAAGCAGAGCCAACGGAGTGAGCGCGACCACCAACCCCAACATCGAACCCCGTGAGAAGGTTAAAGCCAATGCCAGCACCATCGTTCCCACCATTCCGATAGAAAGCCACCGGGGGAACAAGGGGCGCGGCGCGGCAATCTGCGGGGCGGCAACGGCAGTCATCATACTCATCAACCCACCAAACACATTGGGGTCTACGCTGGTGGAAATCGCCCGTTGGTTATTGGTGGGGTCGTCCAGAATAAAGCGCAGAACCCATCCTGCCGGATAATCAAAAATCACCAGCCGATTAAGCAAACTATTGGAAATATCATTGGGCAGAACGTAAAGAACAATCCCGATAGCGGCACTTAGAAAACCCGCCACCATCAAACATGCCGCCAGTCCTTCTAATTGGCGGCGTTCGCGCACGTGGTCTACCACGACAAAATAGAGCATCGTGCCTAAAAGCAGTTCGGCAAAGCGGCGCAGGGTCTGGCGGTCAAGGGAGGCGTGGTCCAGCCCTGCGATAAAAGCGATGATTGCCCACAGCAGAAAGGCAATAATAAAAGGGGCTACCGCCCCAAAGCGGAAACGGGTATTGCGCCCCGCCAGCAATGTCATCACCCAGACGAGAAAGGTCGCCCCTACCGCCGCATCCAGAAAGGTGGGCTTAAAGCCGATGCTAAAGGGGAAAGCGGCAAAGGGCAACAGCACCGCTATCCCGATCACCCCGTATAAGCCCCATTGCGGGGTACGTAATGCCAGCAACCCCACCCCCAACGCCACCGGTAATGCCAACGCCAACGCGGGATGCCCCAAAACAATCACCGCTCCTCCTACTAACGCAATCCCCAGCAGAAGGGCAATCAATAACAGGGCAGAGCGACTATCGCCCACCACAAAAGAGCGTTGGAGCGAACGGCGGAGGGAGGTGAGGTTGAATGAGAGCATAAAATAACAGGTGTTGAGCAGTGGGTATTGAGTATTGAGAAACGACGTTTCCGTGTTCCCCTAACCACTATGGTTTAGGACACGACAGTTTTGGAAAAAAAGGGGGAATGCTGGCAATACGGCACTAAAGTGACCGTGCTAGAAACCTATCCTATGCGTAGACTTTACATTTTGCCAGAAACTCCGCAGACAACAGGTCTCTAGCCCCGTCTCTTCAGAGCGGGGAGGTTGCCGTTTTCTCAATACGCAATACTCAATTCTCGCTTTAGCGTTGGCTGTCTTTGAGCAAGCCTTCAAATTCTTCGTAATTGTAGCCAAAAATGAGGCAGAGGGCGCGGCGGTCCCCGTTCGCCCATTCTGTTTGGGTGGGGTAATCGGTGGTATATCCCAGCAGGGATTCGCCAAAGGGTAAACCAATATAGTCGGCAAAGGCGGCGACACATTGTTGGTCGGCAAAGGTGGTCAGTTCGGTGAAATCGGGATAGGAGGCATCCGGGGCATCACTATTAGGGTACTCTATCACCGCATACAGTTCGTAGCCGTGCGGATTCGCGCATTCGACTTGAAGCACTTCGCCGCTCTTGTAAAAATCGGCGGGTTGATAGAAACAGGATTCAGCCGAAAGGGAGCGAAGCGAGACACGGTTGGCGTTCGGGATGGTATCGGGCGGAAAGGCAGTGGCTTCGCCCGAATTTCGCATGGGTCCGGGCAGGGGGTTAAAGCTATTGTCCAACAGGGTACAAATGATGTTCCGTTCGCCCCGTTCCCATGCGGCAGAAGACAACCCCAAATAGGTATAATCCAACCGGGAACGTTCATAGGGCAAGCCTACATACGCCTCAAACGCCCCGCGACAAACCTCTGCGACGCGGCGGTCAATTTCAATGAAATCGGGATAGGGGGCGTTGTCCGGCGCGGGAAAATCGCTGACGGCAAACACTTCCTGGCTGTGGGGCTGAGTACAATCTACCTTAATCGCCGTGTAACTGCGGTCAAAATTTCCCGGAAACTCGATACAATCCCCGACTTGTAATTCAGTTAATGGCACTTCTTCCCCCGCCACACCGCTATCGGGGGCGGCAAAGGCTGTACCACTTTCCCGCACGGAGCGGGTCAATTCATAGTTCACCGGGTCGAAAACCAGACAGACCTGAGTCCGCTCCCCATTGTTCCAATCTTCTTCGCTTGGAGACAATAAAAAAATTTCCAAAATCGAATTTTCGTAAGGTAAGCCAACATACGGTTCAAAAGAAGGGCGGCACTGTTCTACACCATCAAAATACAGGGCTTCTTCGCCGGGGTATTCCCCTGTTAATGGCGATTCCACCAGCGCAAAAACCTCATTGGTATGGGGTACATCGCAGGGCAGGACACGCAACGGGCGGCTGTAATCAAAATTTTTGGGGTCATTAAAACAGCTTCCCACGGTGACTTCATCCATCATCACCAACGCGCCCCCCGCCACCCGATTCTGCCATGCAGTGGCATTGCCACTATCCCGCATGGAGCCGGTCATTTCGGTATAGCCCTGCTCATAGAGTATACAAAGGTGGGAACGTTCCCCCGCCCGCCATTCATCATTATTCGGTGCAATCGTATAAAACTCCAGCACCGAACTGTAGTAGTCTAGCCCCACATAGTCGGCAAAAGCGGCGACACAGTTGGCATCGGCGGCTTCCAAATCGGCAGGGTCGGGGGCGGTGCTGTCAGGCGCGGCGGGTAATTCTTCGCGGTAAAACAATTCATTCAAATGGGGTTGGTCACAGGGCTTGCTCAATACCAATCCGGTCAACTGATAACTGTAATCCGTATCATCAAAACAGGCTCCAACCTCTAAATTCGTGAAGGGAATCGTATTCTCAGGTTGGCTGATGGTTCCCGTTCCTGCCATTGAGCCGCGCAGACGTTCGCCGCTTTCGCTTAACAAAACACAAACCACATTCCGATCCCCGTTTGCCCATCCCTGTTCGGAGGGGAAATAGGTGTCATAGCCTAGAGATGATTGGCTTTCCGGCACACCTACATAGATTTCGAATGCAGAAACACATTCCTCTTCCGCAAAAATTGCCACTTCCTCCATACCGGGGTATTGACTCCCAGCAATCGGAATCACGGCATAGACTTCCAAATCATGGATTTGTCCGCAGGCGGTGGTTTCGGCGAGTCCCGTTACAAGGTTCTCCGCATCTATCCGGGGCGCCATCAAACATTCCCCCGCTTGCGCCGCCATGATATTAATCTCGGCGGCGCGGGAGAGTGTGTTGAATTGGGGTTCGGTTAAGGGTTCCCCTTCGGGGTGGCTTAACAAACAGAGCACATCCCGCCGCCCACGCCCCCAATCCGCTTCATCGGGCTGGATGATATAGGTTTGCAGAGGCGCACGTCCCATCGGTACGCCTACATAGGCTTCAAAGGCAAGTTGGCACTGCCCGTTGGCAAAAGAGGTAATGTAGTCGTTGCCGGGGTAGGCTCCAATCACATCCGAGAAAATGGGAATCCGCCCAAACGCCTCATACAGATGCGGTTCGTCGCAGGGAACTAACGGAACCACTTGAATCAGGTCCCATTCGGGCAACTCATTGATACATTCACCGGGGCGTAAATCGCGGGGGGACAGGCGCACAGGCGCACTATCAGATTCCCGCGAATAGAGGGTAATCCCTCCCACTGTGGCGCAGAGGCAAACCACCAGCAACCCCGCCACTACCCCCAACGATGACATCAGGGCGGCGCGGCGTGCCCGTTTTGCGGTTTCTTCGGAACGACTCCATGAAATACCCATATGTACCTCAACGAAAAAAGAAGGAGAGAAAAGCCCTTACTTTTGCTCTCTCCACTCTCCGCTCTCCCCTCTGATAACGTTTTCCCACAGTACCGCAAACTCGGAGAGAATAATTGCGGTGGCTCCCCAGATTTTATGCTCTTGGAACAAAAAATAGGGAATCTTGCGGGGTTCTCCTTCTATTATCCATTCTTCAATCACGCGGTTCGCTTTGTCCACCAGATGGCGGGCGGGTAATTCAATCACCGCCGCAACTTCGTCAGGATTGGGGGTAATGGCGGGGCGGGTGGGGGTAATACCAAGCATCGGGCTTAAACAATAGTTGCTGGGGGGAATATAGACTTGCGTCAATCCGCCAATGACTTCAATGGTATCAGGCAGAATGCCAAGTTCTTCATGCGTTTCTCGCAAAGCGGTGTCCCTTGCCGTTTCCCCCGCGTCAATACGTCCGCCGGGAAGTGAAATTTGCCCTGAATGTGTGCGTAAGGCACTGCTCCGCACCGTTAAAAGGGTATACACATCATTTTCATAGGGATAAAGCAAAATCAGGACTGCCCCTTCGCGGCATCCGTTCTGCCGCGCCTTTTCGACATGCATGTGGCGGGGATTCTGCGGAGCCATCTCCATGCAGGCTTCCAAGCCGGGCAAAGGGGCGTTAAAAACGGCGCGAAGGTTCGCCGCCACGGTATCAAAATCATGTTCGCTATGGTTCATCTATCTGCCTCGAATATAGTGTTTCGCATTTCCTATCCCTCCGCACGTTCCGGGATGAACGACACATCCCTGCACATGCGGCAATCATCACGCCACCCCTTGTCAGGGGTTCATCGTGACAAAAATCTCCCCCCGGCTACAGAAAACCCCTGCTAAGGGGTGACAGGAATGGTAGCCCTATGTGCAGGCGCGTGTCGTTCGCGCCGGAACGTGGGGTGGAATTTCTTTCTTTCCCGCCGTTTACAACACACCCCTCATCAAGGATTCAATCCGTGAGACGACCATTTCCATTGCCACGCGGTTTTTGCCGCCATGCGGAATGATGATGTCTGCCCACCGCTTGGAGGGTTCTACAAATTCATCGTGCATCGGTTTCACAGTGGCAAGCCATTGGTCTACGATGGATTCCAATGCCCGCCCCCGTTCGGCAATATCGCGGGTGAGGCGGCGGATAAAGCGGATGTCATCTTCGGTATCTACAAAAAGTTTGACATCAAAGAGGGGTCGCAGGTCCGGTTCCGCAAAAATTAAGATGCCTTCCACCAAGATTACCGGATGGGGGTAGACCGTTACCGTTTCGCCGGTGCGCCCGTGGCTAGTGAAATCGTAAATAGGAACTTCAACGGAGATATTGTCCAACAGCAATCGCAAATGCTCTACCAACAATCCCGTATCCAGCGAATTGGGATGGTCAAAGTTCAATTGTGCCCGTGCTTCCAACGGCAGATGGCTGACCTCCCGATAGTAGCTGTCGTGCATGATATAGGCGATGCGATCTTCCCCGACCGCGTTACGAATCGCTCGACTGACCGTCGTTTTGCCGCTTCCCGTTCCCCCGGCTACGCCAATAATCACAGGGCGTATCGTGTTCATCCGTTCCCCTCCGTTAAGAACCCGCACAACCTGCTATTGTACCGTCTTTTTGATGAGAGGCAGAACGGTGGTCGTGAGGTTGACCGTGACCGTTGGTGTGGTGGTGAGTCGTGAGGTTTAAACCTTACGGCTTTACCGTGCGTTGGTAGTGCCATATTCGTGCGTCAAGGGCGCGTGGGGTGAGATGGGGAAATTCTTGTTGTAGAATCTGGCTTAGCACTTTGATAGTTTGTTCACAAACAACGGTATCCACCCTACGTCCAATGGCATTGCTGATAAATCGCAGTAACATTCGGTCCGGTTTTACATAGTCTTGGTTCCCCAACTGCATACAAAAGGCACGAAAGGAAACACCGCTTTTTTGCCCTGGAATCTGTCGAATTGCCTTTTCAATGTCGGGGTTCTCAAACATCGGGGCAATGGTTGCCCAATTTTCCACACCAAAATCTCGCAATACGGTACAAACCCGTTGTACGGCTTCTGCTTTTAGAATTCCATTGACCACAGAAGTACGCTGGCGGTTTTGATAAATTTCCCTTGCCATTGTGTCCAGCGCCTGTCCATCATGCAATGAAAGAAATGCTGAAACAGTCAATTCGGGGAGAGGTGAAGTGTGGCGCAGAAGCGGAATTCCAACATGGGTACAAAGGCGTTGAACCACATTGGCAGTAGATTCAGCAGTGGCATTGATGGAAAAAACGGCATCCACCACGCCTAAAGGAATACTGTGATAAAGGTCGTTCGCATCTATTTGGGGGTCATATGCCAATGCCAGTATGGTGCGACTGTGTACAACTAGTTTTTCTGTTTCGTCATTACTTAGGGTCATGTAAAGCAATTATTCCCCATCGTGTAGTTATATTGATGTGTCATCAGTTTAAAAGATTTATACTACAAAACAAAAACTCTTTCAATATAAATATATGATTTATGGACAAACAATTTCTTCAGAGTACCCAGATAACCCTGTAGGTATTGAGTTTATTGATGTTATGTCGCCATTTTTATTAATAGCATACAGGCGATTAAATAACCAAAACTCTTTATACCTTACCTCAAAGGTAAGCGTTCGAGAAAAATCCATTTCTGGAACTCTACTTTGAAAATCAACAACAACTCCGGGTGGTGTGATAAAAAAACGATCTATCATTGCCATACGAGAAATCATCTCATTTATATGAATTCCTTTATATATATACTCACAATCATAATATAGTTTTATTGTATCCCAAGAGGAATTAGCATCTATATTAAGTCTCTGAGCGGCAATCATTCGTAAATTATTATTTTCCCATCGCGCATAAAAGCCCACTGCATTCCAAATAACAATACATATCACAGCAGTAAATAAAAATATGGCTTTTGAAATTTTCCCCATCAGTTTTATACCTCAGTATTTCTTATTCTCATAGGAATGTTGTCCGATAGGAACGTATAAAAATCACTTGTGATTCCAAACATAGTCGCGTGTACATATTGCCGAAGCATTTTGATAAAACACCCCTACTCTCACAGCATCAATAGCGTCTTTCTGACTTTGAACATAAAGTCGTGAAAAATCCTTTACCAGCAAAAAGCAAGTTGCGGAATCCTCATAGGCAACCTGTGCATTCCAACCTTGCCGGGTTACATCATTTTTATAGTAACGAATTGTATCAATTAAACTTAATTCCGTTTCATAGATATATCCAAAACCAACCAGACATCATTTGTCATACCAGGCCGTGCGTATTCCGAAATCACCAATGGAGGCGGTGGCACAAGTTTAAGTTCTTGAATGTGAGTATGGCGAATCGCGTAGAAAACTCTGAAGGAAATAATTGAACTCACGAAAAGGAAAATACAGACCAATACCCCAACGGGTTTGAGCCACTGTATCATAGTGCTAGCCTTTTCAACAACTGTTCACGCTTTTTTCCGGGAATCTTCAAGATTGAGGGAGAAGGTTGGGTATACTCGGTAGTGTACCATCCTCTATGCTTTTTCCCTCATCTATTCATACCGTTCCGTACCGAGGAGAGCTCGCAATGGCGAACGACATTCAGGCAGATTACGAACGATTGCAACAAATCGCGCAACGCTTCCGCGCTCAGGCGCAGGGGGTACAGCAATTGACCCAACAGGTGAAAAGCAAAATGGGGC
>CBKYSX010000171.1:0-7575 GCA_966690745.1 uncultured Ardenticatenales bacterium | reverse complement strand
GTTGACCCGCCCGCCGTTTAGGGAATTTTACCCCAAACAAGGGATACAGAACCCCTCAATCATACCAAGAATTTAGCGTTGTGAGGAAAATGGGTTGTATCGAGGAAAAAAGGGTAAAAGGAAGGAGAAACGACCCACCCCCTACCCCCCTCCCAAGAGGGGGAAAGCGAGCGGAAGCCAGCTACATAGGAAGTGAGCATTGACTTTTATTGTCGTCACTGTCGTCACTGTCGTCACTGTCGTTGCTGTCGTTGCTGTCGTTGCTGTCGTTGCTTCCGTTCACTGCCGTTCTCTATTCACTTAACTTCAGCCAAATCTGAATGAAACTGCCATCGTAGCTAGTCTGGGTCTGATAGCCCGCCCGTTGGGCGAGGTCAATCATAGGGTGGTTGTCGGTTTGGGTTTCTACCATCATCCAACGATGTCCCAACGCTTTAGCCGTTTCCGCAAGGGTGCGGAACAAGTGACGACCAATGCCGCGCCCCTGATAGGCATCGGCGATGATGGTTGCCATTTCGACACTGTTCGGGCGTTCGACAGTATGGGCAAAGCGGGCAACGCCCATGAGGTGGTCGGGAGTTTGAAGCGGGCTAACCACATAGGCAAAATCGTTGTGATAATCTACCGTTGCCAAATCCCGCGCTTCGTTGTCGGTCAATTCTTTACGAACCGTAAAAAAGCGGCGGTAAATGCTTTCAGGGCTAAGTTCGGCAAACATCTGTTGCAAACGCGGGGCATCGGCGGGGAGAATCGGACGAATCAGGAAACTGTCGCCATCCGGGGCGGTGAAGGTGCTTTCCCATTCGGCGCGGTAGCCCTGCGGTTTGCGCCCTTCCTCATTGGCAACCAAGGCTTCCACTGCCGCCCGCGAGGGCAGGGAGGATTGCGCCCCTAAGCGCGTCACCGCCAACGCTCCCGCCGCCGAGGCATACCGTACCGCCTGGCTCATCGGTTGCCCCGCCGCCAGTTGCGCCACCAACGCCCCGATAAACGCATCCCCTGCCGCCGTGCTGTCTACGGCTTTGACATGAAACGGCGCAACCATCTGCTTCCCCGTCTCATCCACCAAGAGGCTCCCCTCCGCGCCCCGCGTCACAATCACGGTTCCCACGCCGCGCTGTCGCAGAAGGTCGGCAGCGGTGGCGGGGTCAGCATTTCCCGATAGGTCTTCGGCTTCCCCGGCATTAAGTATCAGAATATCCACCCCCGCCAACAATTCATCGGGCAAGCCAGGGGGCGGAACGGGCGAGGCATTGAGTACCACCTTTGTTGTACCCGTTTTCGCAATGTTCACCGCCGTTTTCACGCTGTCCAATGGAATTTCCAATTGCATCACGAGAAACGGGGCATTTCGGATGAGGTCAGCATGGCTTTCCACCACATCGGGCGTAATGGTGCGGTTTGCCCCCGGTATCACCACAATGCGATTTTCACCATCGGCGGCGACGGGGATAAATGCCAGACCGGAACTGCCCCGTACCCGCCGTACCGCCTTCACATCTACCTGTGCCTTCGTCAGTGTACTATGGAGCGTATTGCCATAACTATCATCCCCCACCGCGCCAATCATGGCGACAGAAACGCCCTGTTTCGCGGCGGCAACGGCTTGATTCGCCCCTTTGCCCCCCGGAATCGTGGTCAGGCTCTGCCCCATAATGGTTTCGCCCGCATCGGGGAAATGAGCAACGGGCACCACCAAATCCATGTTGATGCTTCCCAATACAACTACGGTAGCCATGCGATTGCCCCTTTGGTGGTCAGCCAGCAATGCTGAAGCCCCTGCGCTAAGGGTGGTATTTCTATATATTCATCCAGACGGTGGGCATGATGCCCCACCGTCAAACCAATACAAATGGTAGGAATCCCCAAAGAGAGCGGCACATTTGCATCGGTACTGGCGGCACGCATAATTTTGTCGCTATCCCCTGTGTACCCCGCCTCCGTCAATGAATGAAGTGCGATGCGTACAAGGGGATGCTGATCGGGAATGCCCCCCGCCGGACGTGCCCCGATTTCTTCCATTTCAATTGCAATGTTGGGCACTTGTTGCCGTTTGGCAACGATGGTTTTTACATCACGGGCGAGGCGGTTGAGGATGGCGGGGTCTTCCGACCGTAAATCGAGCAAAAGGTGTGCGGCGGCGGCAATGGTGTTGATGGTGGTGCCGCCCGCAATTTCCCCTATGTTAAAGGAGGTGCGCGGCTCTTGCGGTGCATCCAGCGCGGCAATATCCACCGCCACTTTGCACAGTTCATGCACGGCACTGGGCGTACCAAAATTGCTCCACGCATGACCACCGGGGGTGGTCACGGTAATCCGATAGCGCATCACTCCGATACCCCGATGAATCACCGCACCATACGCCCCCCCTTCCAACACCACCACTGCGCCAATCTGCGCTTTTAATTCCTGCACCGCCGCTTTCATCCCGCGCAAATCGCCCAGCCCTTCTTCGCAGACATTGGCGACGAACCAAATGTCGCGGGAAGGGGATTGTTCGCGCCACAGTTCCGCCAACGCCAGCAACCCTGCCACGCCCAGACTGTTATCCCCGATGCCCGGACCCACCACTTGGGTTTCGGTGCGCTGAATGGCAAGGTTGGTCTCTTTGCCAAAAACGGTATCCATATGCGCCGATACCATCAACCCTGCTTTGGCGCGTTGTCTGCCCGCTACCCGCCCGTAGACATTGCCAAGGGCATCTACGCGCACATCGCGCAACCCCATTGCCTGAAAACGGGTGGTGACATACCGCGCCCGCGCCCCTTCATCAAATGTAGGGGCGGGGATTTGCTGAATCGTAATGGCTTCGTCGAGGGTCGCGGCGGCGAGGGAGGTAAGTGGAGGTTGCATAATGGTTATTGGTTATGGTTCGTGTTGCATATTGCGTGTTGCATAGATAGGTGTGATGAGGATTTTTGAATTTTTTCAGGGGGTGGCAATTCCGCCGCATTGCCCGGTTCCCCGTCCTAAAGGACGGGGAAATTTAATACGAACGGCAACGGCGGGCGGGTGTGCGTTCTATAAGGGTAGGCACGCCATTCCGACCACCCGCCCCTACTATCCCACCAATTCCTGCATTTCTCTAAAAGATGTCAGATAGGGGCGGGTCATCGGAATGCAGAGCCATCCAACCATTGTTAAAGACCCGCCCGTGTCCCAAAATGGTGCATAGGTTTGTGGTAACAGTGAGGCGTTGCCGTTCATGCATCACGCACACACACCGCCTTAAAACCCCAAATCCAACGCAGGCAGGATCGTCCCTGTTACTTCCCCGAAGCCCACGCGATAGCCCTCGCCCTGACAGTAGCCCGTCATGGTAAGGGTGTCCCCATCTTCCAGGAATTTGCGGGTTTCGCCGGTGGGCAGGGTAATCGGTTGTGCGCCACGCCATGTCAATTCCAGCAAGGAGCCGTAACTGTCCGGGGTCGGTCCGCTAATGGTGCCGCTTGCCAGCAGGTCGCCGGGGCGCAGATTACAGCCCGTAATCGTGTGATGGGAAATTTGCTGGGCTATCGTCCAATACAGGTGCTTAAAATTACTGCGACAAATGGTATGGGGCGCGTCCATTTGCGGCGTTTTTAAGCCGACTTCCAGATGAATGTCGTAGGTGAAATCGTCCTTGATTTGCAGATAGGGCAAAGGCGCAGGGTCTTGGACAGGCGGCTTGGTTTGGAAGGGTTGCAGAGCCTCCATCGGCACGACCCAGGGCGAAATGGAGGTGGCGAAGTTTTTGGCGAGGAAGGGACCCAACGGCTGATATTCCCATGCCTGAATATCCCGCGCACTCCAATCATTCACCAACACCATACCAAACACTTCAGAATAAAGGGGAAAGCCATATCCAAAAACAATGGGATCACCAAGCGGATTGCCCCGCCCGATAAAACACCCCATCTCTAACTCAAAATCTAATAACTTGCTGGGACCAAAAACAGGGGATGTTGCCCCCTGCGGCATCGTTTGTCCCTGTGGGCGGCGAATGTCGGTTCCTGATGCCACGATGGAAGAAGCACGACCATGATACCCCACCGGCAAATGGAGGTAATTGGGCATCAGGGCATTTTCTTTGCCCCGAAACATAATCCCTACATTGGTGGCGTGTTCTTTGCTGGAATAAAAATCGGTGTAATCGCCGATGTCAACGGGCATGTGCATCGTGACATCTTTTTGCAGATGAAATATACGGCCTCGTACCTCGTTATCGTCCCGAAAGTAAAATTCTTCCGTGTCAAGATCTAAACAATTTTGAAGTTCGCTCCGTGCTTCCGTCCATGCACCCCACCCTTGAGCGATAAAAGCATTTAACGTAGGTTGGTTAAATACTTCATGTGCATGTAACAACATATTATGCCTAAACATCCCGTACTCAATTGCAACGGGCAAATCCAGCACATACTCCCCGATTGCCACCCCCACCCGCTTCTTCGGGTTGTCGCGGGTGCTGAAAATGCCATAGGGCAGGTTTTGGATCGGAAAATGGGAGTCCGGCGGGACTTCGATGAATGATTTTTGCATGATGGAGAAAGGAGAGAGGAGTAAATGGTTCGGGCGTTTCGGATTATCCCGCTCTCGGTTTGGTCGTTGTAATATATTTGTGTTGTGAGGTTGATGGACGTTAAAAATTCAATATGGTAACGCCCCTGGTTCCCCGCCCTAAAGGGACGGGGCTAAAAAGATGTTGTTGCCGTCTGCCTATTAGCCCCGTTCCTTTAGGGCGGGGAAAATAGATCAGACAGGTAGGTCAGCCTGTTTTAACGGGCTTCCCATACCCGCATGAGGTTTCAACCTCATAGGATCATGGTGTTATGCCAACAGCCCCAACCCCCGCAAATCGTCACGCGGTTCGTCGAAACTGCAACTGCCGTAGGACAACACCCCCACCTGCCGTGCATGGGCAATCGCATCGGCAGTCGCTGTCAGGTCGCGCCAGCGAAAGGTGTCGCCGTCAAAATCAAAATGGGTGGGGTCTTCGTCGCTAATAATCTCGGTCAGGGTGGCGCGGTCAAGGGTGTGGGTATATGCCAGAATCCCCGCGCCAAAAACATTCAGAAAGCCGTGCATTTTTGCGCCGACCTCCTGGTTCAAATGGCGAATCGGGTGGTGCAATCCGGCAGTGGCTTTGAGCGGGACACGCCGCTCACGACACAAGCCGATGACCCACGCCAGTTGGTCGGGAGTGGGAAACACATCGGGGGTGACACCCCCACAGCGTACCTTAAAACCCGCCGGGGTAAAACGGGTCAGGTTATCATTCGCCAATTCATCCACAATACCCAGCGTGGCGCGTTTCCATCCTTCGGTATCGTGCGGGGGCGGTCCCGCTTCCATAAAAGGGGTTAAGCCGCCCAGATTGTCAATCGCATCCAGCGTTTCGCCGATAATCGCGCCCAGGGCTTCCCACGATTTGGCGGGGAGACGTGTTTCCAACACCGATACCCGAACCCCCTCGCCGTATTGCGCCCGAAAGGCGGCAATCGCGGAAAGGTCGGCTTCCAATCCGGCGCTATAACTTTTCCAATCCATACCACCGCGCCCCAACGCCGCAAAATCCCAGGGGTCTTCGGGGAAAAACCAGTCCCCCGCGATTGTGCCTGTTTCTTCCAAGCGGGGGGTGGGCACGATAAACCTTCCCAACATCCACGCATCAGGGGCATCCCGATAGGCACGGTAATTGGCAAGGGCGGTAGGTAGATCCAGGTTCGCGGGGGGGAACAACCCCGCATAATCAATCAGATGGCTTAGAAAGGCAGTCGTTGCGCTGGTCATGGAGAGAGAAAGGAGAAGTGAGAAAGGAGAAACGAGAAGTATTGGTGGTAATCCGCCTGTTCCTGTTTCTCCTTTCCCCTTTCGCTAATAGTGGGGGGATTATGCCCCAGAAGGGGGAAACGGAGAAGGGTAGCCAAAACAAAACGAGCGACTTTCGTCGCCCATTCTGCGCTACAGCTTATTTCTCATTTTCCGTTTGTGCTTGTTGCCCTGTTTTCTTTTTAACGTTGTTGCTATTGTTCTATTAGGTGTGTCACGATGGAAGATGCCCACAATGAGGATGTTGTGGACTCCCGGCAACGGCGGGCGGGTCACAAATTACATTTTGGAAGTTCCACCGGGGATGTGACCCGCCCCTACAACATATAAAAAACCTTTCGCGTCCCTGTTTCTTTGCGCCCTTGCGTTACGCCGTTCTTGATGTCGTTTCCGCTTTCTGCGTCCTGCTTTCCGCGTCCCGCCGTTACGCCAGATATTCCCGCAACATCTGTGTCCGTTTGCTGGAGCGCAATTTCCGTAACGCTTCCCCTTCAATCTGACGGATGCGCTCTTTGGTTAAGCCAAAGCGTTGGGCGATGGCTTCTAAGGTGCGAGGCTCCCCATCCCGCAAACCGAAGCGCAATTCCAGGACACGGCTTTCGCGCGAGGTCAGAGTTGCCAATACATCCCCTACTTCTTCCCGCAATAACGTATCGGTAACAGTTTCATCTACGGGCGGGGTCATCGTGCCTTCTAAGGTGTCGCCCAACGGACGATCATCGCTTTCGCGCGGGGTTTCCAATGAAAGCGACGGTTGGGTAATGTTGAGCAAATGTACCAGATTGGAGAGGGGAATGTGCATCTCGTCGGCAACTGCATCTAAGGGCGGGGGGGCTTGCTCTTCTTGCGCCAAATCCGATTCAATGCGCTTAAAACGGGAAAGTGCCTCTGCCTGATGGCTGGGCAAGCGCACGGCATGGCGTTGGGTGCCAATATAACGGCTGATATTTTGGCGAATCCAATAGGTGGCATAGGTGCTAAAACGGGTGCCGCGCCGGTAATCAAACTTATCGGCGGCGCGAATCAATCCCATATTACCTTCCTGAATCAAATCCAACAATCCAAACCCCTGATTGACATATTTTTTCGCAATCGAAACCACCAGAAAAAAATTACATTGAATCATCCGGTGCCGCGCCTGTTGCCCATCAGCCACCAATTGGTCCAATTCTGCACCGGATTGCCCGGCTTCCAGTTTACGGGCGGCTTCCCGTCCGCGCCACATAGATTCGGCAAGATGGCGTTCTTCGTCGGGTTTCAGCAGGGAAAATTGATTGATTTCCTGCATGTATAACCCGAGGCTATCGGGGTTACTGGGACTGTTCGGATGAGGGTCGGATGATGACGCACGCATGATTCCTATCCTCGAGGGGACGGGCAGACCGAATCCTTTCAATATTGACGTTCGATATTGGTGATTAGTTTGCTCGAATCCAGTAAAACTACGCGCTTTCCGAAAGGTTTTGTTCGATACGGAGGGCAGACGATGCCATTCCGTTAAGTAACTTGTGGGTAATCCCCGGCATCTGTTTTAGCGCGGTCAGCCATTCCTGATGGGTGAAACAATGAATTACTGCCCCTTCGGAGGCTTCAACCGTACAACTAAACGGGTGCAGGGTGCCGGTCATATCTCCGGTATGTAATTTCATCAGGTGTTGGCTGTGCAACCCCCGGATGGTTAGGCGGATAGTGCCCTGACTAACAATAATGACTCCACCGTGCGGGGCGGTCCATGTCGTTTCAATATGAGCGGGAAGCGCATGGCTT
>CBKYSX010000170.1:0-7604 GCA_966690745.1 uncultured Ardenticatenales bacterium | reverse complement strand
TCATCGAATCTGGGTCAATCACGTTAAGGTCTAAACTCCTGCGTCAGCCATTCATCCGGGTCTACAAACACATCACCAATCCGTACTTCCCAATGCAAATGGGAACCGGTGGAAAGCCCGGTGGTTCCCATAAAGCCAATCACCTCTCCGGCAGTGACGATTTGCCCAACCGTAACATTGAGTTGTGATAGGTGAAAGTATAGGGTATGAACACCGACCCCATGATCAATCACCACAATATTACCCCGCACGAAGAGCGGCTCCGCCAATACCACCACCCCATTTGCCGCCGCATAGATTGGCGTACCTTCGGGGGCGGCAAGGTCAATGCCGCCATGGTAGCCCGTCGGGGGTCCGCCTTGATACGAACGGCGTGCGCCGAAGGGACTGGTGCGAAAACCGTCGGACGGGGTTGAAAATATCCCGTTCCAGCGCACTTCCGGGCTGAAGGACTCCAGCACCCCGCGTAGATAACGGTCTTCCGCTGGGCGCAACCCTGTTGCCAGTAAATCGGCTTGCTCCGCGGGAACATCAATATACTGAACCTCGAACGGCGTTTCAAGTACTGTTACCGGTATTTGGTGGTAAGAGCGTTGTCCTTCGGGGGCAACTGCCTCAACCAACAAATACCTTTCCCCGACAGCATTCCATGGCGCAACGGGCAGAACTGCCCATGCCTCCGTTGGGGAATTATACAAAAAAGTTATCGGTTGACCGTCCCAATCGCCATACAAGGTGGCGGCACGGTCTAAAGTGACCCGTACCTGTAGTGTCTGACCCTGCGCGGGGCTTTCGGGCGATACTATTACGCCGATAGTGACGGGGCGCGGTGTAGGCGTTGGTGTATGGGTCGGCGTGGGCGATGGGGTCGGAGTCAGCGTTGCCGTCGCGGTGGGGGACGGGGTTTGGGTAGGCGTAGCGGTTGGGCTGGCAAAGAGCAAACTCAATGCGTTGTCACCACCGCTACACCCCGTTATTACCATCAATATCATAAGGCATACCACTGCCCCGTGCCATTGATGCATCCCAGCATTCCCATGTCCGAACTGCCCAAACGGTGAGTTCAACGTTGTACTCCTAATGCCCGTACTTACACGATAGTATGCTTGATAATATCGCAATCTGCTGAATTGGATATACTCCGCTTCACAACCCACGATGAATACTCTACTCAAAGAGACGAAATTTTACAACCATCCCCGATAATTCCCCCATGACAACTCAATTCTGGTTGGTGGCACTTTCCAATTCACTCCATTTGTTTGCCACAATTCTGTGGATCGGGTGGAGTCTGTTGCTTCCATTGGTGGTTGTGCCCCGTGTGGTGGAAGCCCATTATGGCGAAGCAGGTACGGCGAGGATGTTGCTCCAACGGGGTACCCCGCTTGCTTATGGGGCGTTGGCGGTGCTGGGAGCCACCGGAATGTTACAGATGGGCGCGAATGAGCAATACGATGGAATGTTTGTCGTCTCGAATCTGTGGAGCATCTTTTTACTGATCAAACATCTGCTGATTATTGGCAGTGTCGTGATCATTCTGCTCATCGGGCAATGGGTATCCCCACAATTACGGCTGGCAGTACGACGCGCCGCGTTGGGGCAAGCCAATCAAACTGATTCCCTTGCCGCCCGGTTTCGCCTATTGGCGTGGCTCAATGCTATCCTGGGAGCGGGCGTTTTGGTGTTGACAGGATTTATGACTGCAATCTAGAGAGTGGAGAGAGGAGAGTGGAGCTGACTTCCTACTTCACTCTTGGTTCTTCGCTCTTTTCTCTATGTTCGAGTTGACCTTTCTCGGGACATCGGCTTCTGCGCCATCGGTGGCGCGGAACGTGTCCGCGACCTTACTAATCTATCGTGAATATCGCTTTCTGATTGATGCAGGCGAAGGCACCCAACGGCAATTGCTAAAAAGCGGGTTGGGCTTTCGTAAGTTGGAACGTGTTTTGCTGACCCACGCCCATCTCGACCACATTTTGGGCTTGGCGGGGATTGTTTCAACGCTGAATCGGTGGGATGTAGAGCAAGAACGCTTACAGATTTACGGTTCGCGTCAAACGTTAAACCGGGTACGGGATTTGCTGTTAGGGGTCGTATTAAAGGGGCAAAAGGGAGGAATGTGGTTAGAATTTGTGGAAGTGGGCGATGGGGTCTTTTTTGAAGACAAGTTCTTTACCATTACGGCGTTTCCGGTGCAACACCGGGGGTCCGATTCGGTTGGTTATTGTTTTCAAGAAAAAAGTCGCCGCCCTTTTCTGAATGACAAAGCCGAGGCATTGGCGGTTCCGTTTGGTCCCGAACGTTCCCGTTTGGTGGCGGGCGAAACGGTGACATTAAAAGATGGGCGCGTGATTCAGCCGGATGACGTACTGGGACCGGTAGAGCCGGGGATGAAATTGGTTTATATTGGCGATGTGGACAATGTAGTGCCTGTATTGCCCATCGTGCAAAATGCTGATGCTTTGGTGATTGAAGCGACCTATGCCGATGAAGAAGCCGAAATGATGACAACGCACGGACATATCACGGCGCGGGTCGCGGCAACGCTCGCCAGAGATGCGAACGTGGGGACTGTCTACCTCAATCATATCTCGCGCCGTTACAATGGCAGTGAGTTAGAAACGCAGGCGCGGGAGGTATTTCCGAACAGTAGCGTTGTCAAAGATTTTGATTCGATTGTTGTCAAAGCGAAGGCATAACTGTACCTCTATGAAACCATTGATTATCCTCAACCCCTATGCCGGAGCCGGAACGCTTCGCCATTTTGATGCGTTGAAACATGAAATTGCGCGCTTATGCGAAGGGGAATTGTGGGTGATCGTGACGATGAGTGTGGGGGAGATTGGTAGTCATATCCGCTATGCCGCCGATCATGGCTTTGATACCGTGATTGCGTTGGGTGGGGATGGAACCAATCTGGCAGTGGTGAATGCGTTGATTGAGATGGGGGAACCGCGCATGACCTTTGCCACCATTCCGTTAGGAACGGGGCGGGATTTGGCAAGGTCGCTGGAAACGCCTCTGGAGCCGAAAGCCGCCGTTGCATGGTTGCGTGATGCTGTGGCAACCCCGATGGACGTGGGGCAGGTTTCGATTGACGGGCAGTCCCGCTATTTTCTAAATGCTTCCAGCACGGGTATCAGTGGCATTATTGCCACCCGTGTGAATGATACACTGCCCAAACGCCCTTGGACCTTTATGGAGAAAACGGTTTCTACGTTGTTGCAGTTTGATGCACCCCGTATGACTGTAGAAGTGGATGGCGATGCGTGGTTTGAAGGGGAAGCCTTTATTTTGACGGTCGGGAATGGTCGCTATTTCGGGCGGGGCATGAAGGCGCATCCGCAGGCATATCTGAATGATGGTCTGTTCGATGTGATTTTGATTGAGGAAATTCCCCGCGCCGAGGCATTGGTGGCATTGCCGCAATTAATGAACGGAACCCATCTCTCAAGAACCGATGTGCAATTCAAACGGGGCAGTCAGGTACGGGTGACAGCGTTTGGCAAAACGCTGGATATGGAAACCGATGGCGAACCCGCACAGGGTAAAGAGATTCTCTATACACTGTTGCCCAAAGCGATTCAAATCCTGGTGCACCCCGATGTAGAAGCGTTTCGGCAGTAACAATTGTCCCTCTACAAATGCGGCGAAATTAGTTCTCCGTCAAACACTACCCATTCCACGACCGTATCCACAATGTCGCGCGGCGGTACGGTGAAAATATCCCGATCCACCACAGTCATATCAGCGAGATAGCCTGGCGCGATTCGTCCCAGAATAGCATCCCGCCCGACCACCTGATGGGCGGCAACGGTGTAAGCATAAACGGCTTCCTCCACCGTCAGCTGTTCGTCGGGATACCAGCCCCCTTCGGGGGAGCCATCTTTGCGCTGGCGAGTTATCGCCGCATACATCCCTAAGAAGGGATTGGGGTCCGCCACCGGGCAATCCGACCCGAAAGCGACCACTGCACCGCTATTCAGTAAAGAGCGAAAATTGTAACAGTTCGCTCCCCGCGCCCCCCATAACCGATCCGCCTGAATGTAATCATCCGTCGCATGAATCGGTTGCACCGAGGCGACAATGCCCATCTTGGCAAGACGGGGCAAATCGTCGGGCTGAATCGTTTGCACATGCTCAATGCGGTGCGGAATTTTGACGGCAGGGTCCCGTTGCTCATACAACTCTTCAAAAACATCCAACACTTCCCGGTTGGCACGGTCGCCGATGGCATGAACTGAAACTGCAAAGCCATGCTGTTGCGCCTCACGTACAATCGTATGAATCTCTTGGATGGGGGTAATCGGGATGCCGAAATTATCGGAACTGCCTTCAAACGGCTTAAGCATCCACGCGGTTTGTGACCCCAACGAGCCATCCATGAAGGTTTTCATGTGTCCAATTTGGAACCGTTCATTGCCCATACCGCTTGATAAGCCCAGGGCAAAGGCGGCGGCGCGATTCTCGGCATCCACATTGGAGGTCATTCGCAATTTTAACGCACCCTCGTTTAAGAGGCGTTGATAGGCGCGGAATGCCAATTGTCCTTCGCCATGCCCTTTCATACGCTGGTCATGCACTCCGGTAATACCCATATGGTGCAAACGATGTTGGGCAAGTTTCATCAAACGGTCGGTGCGTTCGGCGGAAGGCAGGGGGATTTTTTCGGCAACCAACGCGATGGCTAATTCAAAGAGTCGCCCGGTTGGATTGCCCTGTTCGTCCCGTTGAATAATTCCCCCCGGTGGGTTGGGCGTGTCGCGGGTAATTCCGGCGATTTCTAACGCCCGATGATTTGCCACTGCACCATGATTGTCGGTGCGCCAGACAATGATAGGGTGTTCCGTAGATACGGCATCCAAATCTTCTGCGGTTGGCATGATAGGCGGGTTCCACTCGGTTTCCACCCAACCACTCCCTTTTACCCATTCCCCCGGTGCCGTGCTTGCCGCCTTGCTCCGAATCCGCGCCTGCATCTCGCCTACATCCGCGCAATTCCACAACAGTACATCATCCAACCCCACCGCCCAGGCGTAGAAATGGATATGGCTATCTACCAATCCGGGTAATACCAACATGCCATGCAAATCTTGCTCAATGGTATTCACCCCTGCCAGTGAGCGAATCGTAATATCGTCACCAACCGCTACCACGCGATTGCCTTCAATGGCAACCGCGCTGGCGCGGGGTATATCGTTATGTTGGGTATAGATGTTGCCGTTATAGAGAACGAGTGTTGGAGCCATAGTATCAATAGGGGAGAAGGCAAAGGACAAACTTTGCCCTCCGGCTTTCATGTTGCATGACGGAAGCGGAACAAAGACAACAAGGGAAATCGCGCTTGACCCTGGCTGTGATAGCCGTCATTTGAACGACACCTGGCGAAATGCCATACTTTTCCTAACTGCAAAAAGTAGCAGTAATGTTAAGCAAGAGTGAACAACAGAAAATGAAAAGGAAATCGGGTCATGTCTCAGGGTTTCGTTGCACCCCTCGTCATTAGCACCACACCCGCCGGAGATACCTTTGCAAAGCTACGGCGTGAGTTGTTCCATCACCATCCATTGGTCGGAAATTTTGATAGTTCGGCACTCTATACCGATAAAGATGAACAGATTTTGCATCCTTATCGTGCTCAGTTGCACAATGACGTGCGTCCTTCGCCTTATACCGCTAAATCGGGGAATACCGATTTGCTTACATGGTACACCCGAATTGAATTTGCGCCTACCCCGCTTTTATTATCACTCTTAGCCTATCCTTCACCTTCGGATGTGGTAGCGCAGGGGGAGCAGATTGCCTTTTTACGGTCCATCTGTCGTAAACGATTGCCCCTTGAGCCTGAGCGACTTTTATCGTTTTTAGGAACATCTCCGTATGCTAACAGTTATGTTGCATGGATGTTTCCGCATAGCATTGCCGCCCATGGGCAAATGCATGTCGTGAAGGTACTTCGCAAAAGGTTTGCCGGAACCCATGCCCCACAACGGGTTGCCCTGCTTCTCGATCTTGCCGCACAAAATAGCCTACCCCTTCTTGCCGATGAGAAGATAATGGAATTTGCCGCGCAATGGGCAAAAGAACGGGCGGTACTTCACGCATTATTTCGGTATCTGGCAACCCGTACGTTGGGTGGTGAAGTCCAGGCATACTTAAGCGATTGCCTGCGGGCTGATCTGCCGGTGTATGACCGTCTGCTGGTTCTTGAATTGTTACGGGGGCAAGGATTATCCCTTGGGTTGTTGGGAGATATCGTTGCGGATCGCCCGCACCCTTTGTTAGAAGCCTTTCTGACCCCCCCTGCTATTCCCGCGCACGGATTTGCGGTTGCCCACTCCATGTTAATGGGGCGATTTGCCCGACCCGGGGAGGGCAACAGTGGTGGGTTGGCAGTATTTCTCAGCAATCTCGGCTCAACCCTTGCGAACCATAAAGGGGTGGAACGGATGGTCACGCTGACGCTGGCAGATGAAGCTCAATTGGAAAATCAGCGCAGTTTAATTAAGGAAATTACCCCCGGACATTGGGTTCTTTCATTGCCTCTGCCTCTTCTCCATGAAGCGGACCAGCATGATATGATGCACCATGAAAGCACGATTACGTGGTGGGCGCGGCAATTGTTAACCCGTTACAGGCTGGTACCGGATGTTGTGCATGTACGCTACGCCGATAACGGCTCGCTGGCGATTGCCCATGCCGCCAAACAACTAGGTGCTAAAGTGGTCTTCACGGTTACACCCGACCCCCATCGCACGATGGCGAAACGGTATATGGAAGCCCCCTTACCCGCGATAGCCACCCACGATGCACTTCTGTTTGACCTTCATAAGATTTTTGTTGCCGATATGCTCATGCGCGAGGCGGATGGATTGGTGGGAATTCCGGGGCGGGCAGACAGCGAACATCTGACGCGCTATTTTCCCCAATTGACCTTACACCATAACCATCGTGCCAAGCCGCTAAAGGTAATCGCGGAAGGAGTTTCCGTATGGCAAGCCCCCGAAGATTTTACAGAGGCAGGGCTGGCGATTTTACAACGGCTGTATGCGCCCCATTCTGCGTTGCCCCGTCTTGATTCTGCCCATCCCCACCGCCCTGTGCTTCTCAATGTCGGGCGATTTAGCCCTGTCAAACAGCAGGATAAATTGGTAATGGCATGGATAGAAAGCGGCGCATGGCGGTACTTTAATCTTGTTCTGGTGGGCGGCAACCCGACGACCCCCACCGCCCCTGAAAGGGAAATCCTGACTGCCATTCAAGACCTTTTGATTCAATACCCCGATACAGCAGGGCGGATTGCGCTGTTGCCCGCCATGAGCAATCAAGAAGTACGCCTGCTGGAAGCGGCATTGATGCGTTTGGCTCCCGCCACTCTACCCCATATTTACCTTTGTAGCAGTGTGAAAGAAGAGTTTGGAATTGCGATTTTAGAGGCGATGGATGCAGGCTTATTGGCGGTCGGACCCCAACGTGGTGGCTTAAACAGCTATTTGCAAGATGGGGTGAACGGCTTTCTTATCAATACGGCTACCACCGATAGCCTGACTCATAGTTTACGCTCGTTACTCCACAATGCTTTCTTGTATCCAACCCGCTTTCAT
>CBKYSX010000169.1:0-7654 GCA_966690745.1 uncultured Ardenticatenales bacterium | reverse complement strand
ATTGCCATCATTGGCTGGTTACTGTTTAGTGGCTTACGGGCACGGGTTCAAGGCTACTTTACGCTTCAACCCGCCCTGGCACCTATGTGGCTTGGCGTACTGGGTATATTTATGATTGCCGTGACTGAAACCATTTGGATTAGTGTCAATGGACGATTGATGTTCGCTACCCTTTTCGGGTTATACACGATGTATCTGGCACAAACCAACCCTGCATTGGTTCAGCTTCCACGATGGAAATTGCCCCGGATGGTTCCTGCCCCGGAATTGCCGCGAGAACAACCCTCCTAATCATGCCAAACAATGACACCGGTTCCCATTTGAACAGGCGATTGCGGGTCCTGACGATTTCGGATATGTACCCCCGTGCCCTTCAACCGCAATTCGCACTGTTTGTGGAACAACAGACGCAAGCCCTTTCAGAATATTGCGACCCGATTGTGCTCTCCCCCTTAAGGGTGTTTCCGCCGTTAAATATTTTTCGAACGTTACCATCGCCCTCTAAATTTAGACGGGCATGGGCGGCATGGCGGCAGGATTTGGCTACTACCCCTGTAGTTGAAACTTATAATAATCTGAAAGTCTATCGTCCCCGCTATAATGCGCCTCCAAAACATATATCTCACGGTATCTGGGGATTGTTTGCTTATCCGGTACTGCTTCCGTTACTGCGTCAATTACATGAAGAATATCAATTCGATATTATTCACGCTCATAATGTTGCGCCGAATGGATTGATTGGACTTATGGCACAACGATGGATGAAGGTACCGCTTGTGGTTTCGATTCATGGAATTGACCTAAGCCACTCGATCCATTGGAACATGGTGAGTCGTAAGGCAATAGAATTGGTACTTCGTAAGGCAGATACAGTATTAGCGAATAGTCGCGGAACGGCGGCAAAAATTATTGAACATGGAGCGGCTCCTCAGCGAGTGCATACTATATATCTTGGTGGTAACGGGGATCAACCGAATACTCTGTTACCCCAAAAGGCGCGTACACCGGGTGACCCTGTGCGGCTCTTATCGGTGGCACGGTTGGTTGAATTGAAAGGAATCCATTTTGCCTTACGGGCGGTTCGACAATTGCTGGATGAGGGTTTTGACATTACGTATACCATCGTTGGCGAGGGGGATTATCGTCCGGCTTTAGAGCAATTGTGCCGCGACTTGAAGCTGACAAACCAGGTTAATTTTACCGGAGCAATTGCGCGGGATGTGATCTGGAATCATTTTGCCGATTGTGATATTTTCCTGTTACCCAGTCACTGGGAAACCTTTGGCATTGTATATGTTGAAGCTTTAAGCCAGGGCAAACCGATTGTGGGCTGTACCACAGGAGGGGCGGCAGATATTCAGTCGTTCTTACCCGAAGCGGTAGAATTAACGTCGCCGCACGATGTTGCCGGAATAGTAACTGCCCTAAAAAAACTGATTCAAGACCCCGCACGGCGCGAACGAGTACAGCAGACAGCCCCGGCAATGGTGGCGGAGCGGTTTACATGGGACCGTACCGCTACCGAAACGGTTGCTGTGTATAAAGAACTATTAAACCGTCCGGCATCACACTTCAATGCACGGGTGGTCCATCCTTCGGGATGAAACCTAGGAATTGGAATCTACACGCATGAAAGTTGCGTTTGTAACACATTACTGTCCGCATTACCGTGTGAAGACGTTTGAAACGCTCGCATCGCATGTTGATACGGATTTCTATTTTTACTCCGATGGTGGGGAATGGTATTGGCAGAAGCAACATGGGGTTCAGATTGGGAACTTTAATTATTCGTATCTTCCCGGTTTTAATCTGGCAGGAACCCGTTTTACACCTTCGTTGATGAGTCGGTTGCTGGCGCACCCCTATGATACCTATATCAAATGTATTAACGGGCGGTTTGCATTGCCCGCCACCTTTTTGGCGGCGCGGTTGAAACGCCGTCCCTTCATTTTATGGACAGGGGTGTGGATGCGATTGCAAAGCCCTGCCCATCGTTTGATGTTTCCTTTAACTCGGTATATCTACACCCATGCGGATGCGATTGTTGTGTATGGCGAGCATGTCAAACGCTATTTGATGGGGGAAGGGGTAGCGGCAGAACGTATTTTTACCACTACCCATGCCGTGGATAATGACCTGTACCGCCGCCCCATTGCACCCGAAGTGCAAGCCGATATGCGCGATACATTAAACTTACGCCCTGACCAAAAAGTAATCCTATCCCTGGGACGATTGGTGGCGGATAAGGGCTTAAATTATTTGTTGGAAGCCTTTGCGCTCTTAAAACAATCCAATGCCGTGTTGGTATTTGCCGGAACGGGAGCGGAAGAACAGAATTTGCGTGAAATGGCAACGCATCTGGGCGTAGCAGAACGTGTGCGATTTGCGGGCTATGTCCCGAATCAAGAGGCAAGCCGCTATTACAGTATTAGTGACGTTTTTGTTTTGCCATCCATTACCACGCCTTTGTTCAAAGAACCCTGGGGATTGGTGGTGAACGAAGCCTTTAATCAGGGCGTACCTGTCATTGCAACGGATGCCGTGGGAGCCGCCGCCGGTGGCTTGGTACGGGATGGGGAAAACGGATTCATCGTGCCGGAGCGCAATAGCCACGCGCTTGCAGAGGTATTGCAAAGGGTAATGGATAACCCGACCCTGCGCCAACGGTTATCCGCAAATGCCGGCTCTTCAATGGTTGGGTGGGATAATGAGCATATGGTTTTAGGCTTTCGGCAGGCATTAGCGTTTGCTACCAAAAGTGCAGTTGAGGTACTGGTTCCGTGATTTCTGATCGGTTGAAACTCTTTCTTTTACTCCTGCTATGTACAGTGCAAGGGATTCTGTATATTGCCATTGTCCCGCCCTGGCAACATTACGACGAACCGACCCACTTTGAATATGCATGGTTGATTGCCAACAAGCGCATCCTGCCTGATGCCGATGATGTAGACACAATTATGCGGCGTGATGTGTTGGCATCTATGGTACGGTACGATTTTTTTGATGGTGCGCCCCCCCAATGGCTAACTGATAGCGAACAGGTATGGCTTGGTATTTTGGAACTCACTCACCCTCCGGCATATTACACATATCTTGCCGGAGGGTTGAGTTTGGTTTCTTTTCTGGATATAACCTCGCAGATGTACCTTGCGCGAATTATGACCTTATTGCTTTATTTGGGGACGGTGGTCTTTATTTATGGCATCACGGCGGAACTTACCCCGAAAGGGCATACATTACGCTGGATGGTTCCCCTCACTGCTATCTTAATTGGACCTTTTGCCAACCAGATGACGGCTGTCAACAATGATGCCGCTTCTGCGTTTTCCCTGACCTTGTTTTTATGGACTGCTGTGCGTTTGGTGCGACATGGATTTTCCATACCTGGCGTACTGTTTTTATTGGTCACAGCCGTTTTAGCCGTATTTTCCAAAAATACGACCGCAATTGCAATTGCCCTCATGCCCAATGTATTGGTATTGGTCTGGTGGTTGCAACGTCGTTGGGCATGGCGCGGCTTTTGGCTAAGCGCAGGGTTGGTGGTGCTGGCGGGGTTATTCTTACTGTTTGAATGGGGCGATGCCGCATTTTGGTACCGGTATGAAATCCAGACGGTTCAATTGTATCCCACCCAAAGCGTAGCTCCCCCGGAAACTGCCCATCCTTATGCTGTTCTCGTTACGGTAGATTCCCGCGATACGGAGCGCAAGCTACTGAATCCCCTTTTTGAAAATCAGGTAAGGCAAATAGCGGGCAAGGCGGTTACAGTCGGAGGCTGGATTTGGGCAGAGGAAACGCGGGCTATAGATGCACCGGGGTTGCTCTTAAGCAATCGCAATTCTGCCCAACTTTATTCTCTCACACAGCCCATCACTGTAACAACCTCGCCTACGTTTGTTGTCTCTACTTACACGGTTCCCGAAGAAGCAGGTGTGGCTTATTATTCTCTCTTTGCCAAGACAGTGCTGACTGAAGAAGCAAACTTTAATCTTTACTTGCAAGATGCGTTTTTGGTGGAGGGGGGATGGCCCGAATCTATCCCGTTCCCCTCGGTAGGGGAGCCTTTGCCTGAAACCGTGACAGAGCGCAATTTGCTACGGAATGGCACGGGTTCAGATGGCTGGCCCCGATTACGCACATGGGTAGACCAATCTTTTGAGCGGTATTTACGCCGTTCCCCATCCTATTTGTTTAGCGCGTTATTGGATGTGCAACGGAACGTACCGTTTTTGTTAGGAACCGTGGCACCCTATCTCATAACTGACCTCTTTGTGGCATACGGGTGGGGGCATGTGCGGATTGGCAATAACGGCTGGTTTTACGGATTTGCTATATTACTCGCGGTTGCCGCCATCGGAATGGTGATTTGGTATCGGAGGCGCGATACCACACGGGCTACATCGCTGATTCCGGCTATTTCGGTACTGGCGATAGCGGGCGCACTCGTCTGGGGTGCCGCCCTGATTTGGCCCTTGCCGTACAACTGGGCACGCTTAACCTTACCCTCGGCACGGTATGCGTTTGCCGCGATTGCACCTACCGTTCTCTTTTTAGCCGGGGGGTGGTGGGGGATATGGACACCCAAATGGCGCAAGGTTGGGGTTGGACTATGGGTGCTGATATTAACAACCCTCAACATTGCCGGCATCTGGCGCATTATCGAATATTATCAATTTTAAGCCTCGCTGACATCTAAAATTACTTTCAAGACACCTCGTTGGGTGGCATACTCCATTGCATTGACCGCTTCACTAAGGGGAAAGGAAGCGGTGTGCATAGATGCGACATCCACCAGCCCGGATTCTATCAACCGTAGGGCAGGCGCAAAGGGTCCACAGCGCGACCCCATCAACGTAATTTCATCCACAACGATCATACTTAAATTGACAGAGAGATCACCGGCATAGGTGCTTTTCAGTACGATTTTTCCGCGGGGACGTACCAAACGACGGGCGGTGGCAAACCCGCTCGCGTTGCCGGTACATTCCACCACAATATCTGCCCATCCGTCCGGCAGTTGACTCTCCGCTCCGGCAGGAACACACTCTGTTGGAATTTTTCGCTTTTCCAGTATGGAAAGTTTCGCGGGATGCCGACCAATGACGTGCAAATGGCATCCGGTAAGTGCCAGTACTTGAGCAACAAGTAAGCCCAATTTGCCGTCCCCGATCACCACAACCTTCGCAGTGGGTTGGATATGAATCTGTTGCACAATTTCACATGCCGCCGCTAAGGGTTCGGTAAATACCGCTTCTACATCACTGATAGAATCAGGCACAGGCAACAGATTCGCATCAGGTAATACTGTATATTGAGCGTGGGTTCCGTTACGGCGGTCAATCCCTAATGTTGTGCGATGGGGACAATGGGTCGGACTCCCGGCGCGGCACGTTTCGCACCGATGACACGCCGCGTTGATTTCACCCACCACCCGTTGCCCGATAAGCTCCTTTCGGTCGCTTTCCTGCACAATCCCCACAAATTCGTGCCCCAATACCCCCTGAAATGCCATATACCCCCGCATCAGGTGAATATCGGTCAGGCAGATGCTACTCTTAAGAATGCGAATCAGGCTTTCCCCTGTTTCACGTTGCGGCATGGGAAACGCTGAATTTAAGGTTAGAGAGCCGTTGTACTGTAGTGCTAACATGAGGTCTTTCTCGGTTTTAATTAAGGAATAATGAGCCTGTTTAACCTGATTTTACGAATATTCTCTTGAGCGACGCATGAAACCATAAGGCAATCACCGAGAATTTACTACGTCTGCATTTCAACCTTTGCGGAAGATAAGAATTGATTTGGTAAGATATAAAAAATAGTATAGAATATTTCTCATGTTTAACTAATGATTTGATTGCGGGCGACTCCACCGTTGCCACCCTGAATACCTACCCTACCTATGAGAACATTGCCTGCTGTTCCCTTGCTCCTTAGAAGTGTCTGGAATCTTCACTTAGAAAAAGTCATTTTCTTCATTCTGGCATCGGCGGTGGTGCTGTTACGTTTGTATTTGTTCTACAAACAGCATATCCAATTTTTTGATGAATCCTACTACCTTGCGGCAACTCATGGTTTTATTAAATATGGGGCATTGCCGCCATGGAGTTGGAATCCGGGTGTCATTGTTCTAAATGCCCTTTGGTACTTTCCGATTCGGGATACTCCCTTCGGGCTTGAAACCGCAGGACGGGTCGGAATGCTCCTTACGGGAATTGGGACCTATATCGGGCTGGCGTTAGCACTCTTTCAATTAATTCCAAATCGGCGTTGGATCGCGGTGGGAATCGGGTTGGCACTCATCGCCGCTCCGTTGCGGATGGATACCCTGAATTCTTCAGACACATATTACACACTTTTTCTGCTCTTGATATTTTTGGCATTGATGTACGCAAGCCGTCACCCTGCTAATGATAAGCGTTGGTTGTGGGCGGCGGTAATCATTGGCATGAGTACGACCATTCGAAATGATGCCACGATTGTGGCGGGGGTGGCAACATTTTTTTATGGGTGGCATCTGTGGCGTGCTCGCTTGTCATTGGTTCGTAAAGCATTCATCGGTGGAACGATGTGGCTGTTGCCAATTATGTTCCCCTTATTGCTCTATAGTGGCTGGAGTATATGGCAAGGGGGTGTTTATATACCGTTTAATGATGGGGTTCAAAGGGGTATAGAGTTTGGTATTAGCGGACGCACCTATCTGGCATTTGAACAAGGCGAAGGGTACGCCCGCCGTTTCCAATTGGAGCAAGAGGGCAAAACATGGTGGGGTGATGGTCGCCTTGTGGCGCGGGAATTATATGGAACATCGGAGGAGAACGGGAGTAGTGTGTTGCGGGCGATTGCCCGTAATCCGATGGCGTGGCTCAATCGCCTTCAATGGAATTTGCGGGACTTTTTTATTGCATGGCAGGAAGCTTATTCTAATTATGCCCTGCCCGTCTTTTTGGTGGGGATATGGGGGTGGGGCTTACTTTTTCGAGAGCATCCCCGTACTGCCTTGATTTTTCTTATTTTGTTTTTGCCTACGGTGGCATATTTTACTATTTCCTATTGGAGTCCACGCTATGTGGCATCCTATACCCCCCTTTGGATTTTGCTTGCCACCTATGCCTTATATAGAGTCAGTATCTCCGCCGCCCCGTTGCCCCGGCGATGGAGTATCGGTATAACCCTTGTCGTGGGGATCAGTATGGCTCTGTTTTGGTACGTTATTGGGAAATACACCGCTACCTTAGATATGCGGACAATGCTTACGGCGATTTTGCTCTACCTTCTATTTGCCTGGCGGTTCGTGTTTGGTACTACCGTTGCGCCCCGTCCCCTATGGATACTCTCCATTGTGGGTGTACTGGCATTGGGGATTGGAACCTACAGCTCTGTTTCACCACCCAATCGGGTGGCAAGCACGATGCAATTAGATATGCAAAGTTATCTCTTAAAGGTGTCGCCCTATTATCAAAACCAACGCACCTGTATCAATGGAAGTGACTTAAATGCACTTTCGTTGGTGTGGTATGGTAGACAAGTTCCCGTATCGCTTTCAAACGATATTGTAGAAGAGGCACAAAATGGAACTTTACAGGAAACAATGCTCACGATGGGGTGTGAAGCGGCATTGGTACTGGGAACAAACGACGAATACACGACGATTCTA